>JBDHYM010000026.1:0-23056 GCA_039811405.1 Flavihumibacter sp.
AAACTAACCTTAATGCTTAACTCTGAGCTCATAAGTAGATATTGGTATGTTGTTCGATACTATAGCAAAACGTAAACTTCGTAATTATCGTATTTTCACGCGATTTTTATGTTGTTTTTTTCGTATTATTTAAAACCGACATACAAACTTACCGCACGTATAACTACCCTGCCTTGTAATTGACAAATCATTATTATTCCCCCGATCTACACGTGACCACACCGCTGCCAAGCTACAAAAGTTGATATTGCCAGAATCAGTCAACATACCATGGTAAAAATACTGGTTTTTTAGCGTATTTATACGCATCTTATATTAGTAAGTTTACGATCCAATTCTTCGTAAATCCACGTCCAGCTTGGATTACAGCCAATTTACCCCTTTTTATAAGGAAAGCCCTCAGTTGTCGCATCTTTTTTTTTGAGGGTTATTCGATGTTGTAAACCTCTCCCTGACTTCTAAAAACTTACTACTATGATGGAAACAAAGGTTCTGATGCCTACCCTGGAAAATGCTGGAGAAGCTATTAGCCAGGAGTTAGGAGCAAAAATGGTGAAGGATTTTCAAGACAAATTCCCGGAAGAAAACGCTTGGATTTTCATTGGGAAAAATATTCTCCAGCAAATACTGGATCAGCCTGATTGTGCTGGAATTAGGTACTATCATGCTTTAAACGAAAAGCAAGAAAAAACTCTGGTGTATGTTGGCATCAACTCCAAAGGAGATGTAATTGCCGAGTACACATCTATTTCACCGGAGGGAATTATGGTTAAACATCAAGGGATTGTTGCAGACAGGGGTGTTAAAACTAAAGAACCCGATGATCCTAAACCTAAAGGTGGCGCTGCTTCTACAGTACCAGAGTGGACCACTTTGCTTTGATGTTAGAATAGAGGGGATTACTATCTTTGAAGAGTAGTAATCTGAACATGTCTCTCGAGCAGCTATCAATTTATAGTATTTACTTGCCCTTATTGATTTTTATTTGGAAAAAGCCAAAGCAAAAATCAATAAGGGTTTTTCTTATTTACCTACTATATACGGTCATTAACGATAATGCTCTCCGCTACTTTGATAGCGCTAACATACTTCTTACTCATCCAAAGCTGGAGAACATTCTACTTTCGTTATTTACTATTATTGAGTATTTCTGTCTTGCATTTACACTAAACACTTTTATTAGAAATAAGCTATATAAAAGGCTTTTGAAAATAGTTAGTATCTTCTTCTATATCGTAGCTATCATTAATTTATATGTGAACGTAACCTCCGGTCAATTAGCTACCCAGAAATTTGACATTATACCTATTGCGACGAGCGCAATTATTTTCCTTTCTTTCTGTATTCTTGCACTATTTGAGGAAATGCAACATCCCCTCATCGGTTTCATATATAACACATATAAATTTTGGATCATATTAGGTGTAATGATCTATTTTGCTGGTACTTTTTTCTTTTTTCTTTACTATACAAAAATGGCTAGAGATCTAAAAGAATTATTTTGGAACATCAATTGGATAAGCATAATACTAAAAAATATATTCTTTTCTATTGCGTTTCTAATGCCGAATGAAGACCCAAACCGTGAGTATTATCAAGATGAATACTCTCCCGAGAATTGACAATTTTATAAGCTAAAACCGCCCCTTTTCACCTAAATGCTTCTTTTACAGGCCAATACGCAAGATACTAATGTGTCGTTCCTATTATATTTCGGCACGATCGGTATGCTCGTGCTCACCATCGGCCTGATCGTTTTTATCATTTTCCACCAACGTAAGGTCATCCGGTACCAGATGACCCTGCAGAAAATGGAGAATGAACAACAAAAACTTTTGCTGAACGCCTCTATCCGGCTGCAGGAAGAAGAAAGGGCCCGGATCGCTGCCGACCTGCACGACGACGCCGGTCCCCTGCTTGCTACCGCCCGCCTTTACCTGAACGAAAACATGGTCAATCTCGATAAAAACACGCAGCTCCAGAGCATTTACAGCGCTAAACAGATCATCGACGACACCATCCAGCTCATCCGGAATATCTCTCACAGCCTCATGCCGCCCACGCTGAAAAACTTCGGACTGGAATCGGCCGTCAACGACTCTTTCCAGAAGCTCAGCGGCTCAGGCAATATCAATGCCTCCTCCAGGTTCCACGATTATAAAGAAAGACTGGCCCCCGAAAACGAGCTGATCGTTTACCGCGTGATCCAGGAGCTGGTCAATAATATCCTGAAACACAGCAATGCCAGCTTCATTCACCTCACGCAAAATTCCAATGGCCCGAAATTTTATATACGCATGCACCACGATGGCAAAGGAATGACCCAGGCAGATTTCGACCGGCTGGCCAAAAGCGCCTCCGGCCTGGGGCTGAAAAACATTCAAAGCCGCCTTAAAGTGGTGCAGGGTAAGATATTTTTTGAAAAAGACCAATCTCAAACCTATTATAAAGTAACCATCGAATTAAATAGAGAACTTGCCGCCTGAGTGTTTCAAAACACTGGGGTAATTCAGTAATTTTGCAGTCCAAGCAAATCCTATGAGTAGTAATAGCTCTGTAATTAATGTAGCCATTGCCGACGATCATAAGATCTTCCGGAAAGGAGTTATCCTCTCTCTCAGGCCATTCAACAACATCCGGTTCGTCCAGGAAGCGGAAAACGGCCAGGAACTGATCGACGGCCTTGCCGAATCCCTCCCCGATGTGATCTTAATGGACCTGCGCATGCCTACCAAAGACGGCATCGAGACTACCAAGCTCATCGCCAAACAATACCCGGCCATTCATATCATCATCCTCACCATGTTCGAAGACGAACGTTTCGTGAGCCACCTTATGGAAATAGGCGCCAACGGCTACCTGCTCAAAAGCGCCGACCCGGTCGAAATACGCAGAGCCATTATGGAAGTCACCGAAAAAGGGTACTACCTCAATAACTTCGTTAACCGGATTCTCCTGAAAAAATCACACGCCAAACAAAAGATCATCCCCAATCTCAATAGCGAAGTGACCCTGACCGACCGCGAGCGGGATGTGATCAAGTACATCTGCATGGAGTTTACCGCACAGGAAATAGCCCAGAAAATGGAGGTAAGCCCGCGTACCGTAGAGGCGATCAAAGACAAACTGATGGAAAAATTCGGTACCAAAAATACCGCAGGCCTGGTCTTCTACGCCGTCAAGAACAACCTGATAGACTGATCAGACAGGCATTTCGGGCACCTCATCGGGCACCAGCAGCCGCCCCGCCGTTTTTTCCCTGATCTCCGCCACAGAAACCCCAGGCGCCCTTTCGCGCAACAGGAAGCCTTCGGGCACAATGTCGAGCAGCGCCAGGTCGGTCACCACCTTCCGCACACAGGTCTTACCGGTCAACGGCAGCGTGCAGGCGGGTAACAGTTTCGATTCGCCCCTCGGGTTGGTGTGCATCATGGCCACTATGATATTCCGCGCGCTGGCCACCAGGTCCATTGCGCCGCCCATTCCCTTTACCATTTTACCAGGTATCTTCCAGTTGGCTATATCCCCGCCATCGCTTACTTCCATGGCGCCCAGCACCGTGAGATCCACTTTGCCCGCCCGGATCATACCAAAACTTTCGGCACTGTCGAAAAAAGCAGCGCCGGGAATCACCGTTACGGTTTCCTTGCCGGCATTGATCAGGTCAGGGTCCACCTCGGCTTCCGTTGGATAAGGCCCCATCCCCAGGATGCCATTCTCACTCTGCAGCATGATCTGAACACCAGCGGGAATATAGCTGGCCACCAGCGTGGGAATGCCAATGCCGAGGTTCACATACATGCCGTCTTGCAGCTCAAGGGCAATTCTTTTCGCAATACCAAACTTATCGAGCGCCATAGTCAATGATTGAGTATATATTGAAAATCGGGCCGCTCCAGGTAACGGTCCAGCGCGGCATCGAGGGTTTGCGACAACGGTTCGTTCAGCTCCTTTAATACCCTGAACCGGCGTCGCAGCTCATCAATGCTGTTTCGCGCACCTTCCCGGCCGGGCCCGTAAAAACCAACGGCATTTTCTTCTTTTTTTTCGAGATCGTCGTGCAGGTCCACCAGGTCGTCCTGCAGCAGGAAGGCCGGCAGTAGGGCATACCAGTACCGCAGCAGGCGGTCGATCTCCTTTTCTTCCACGGGCAGAAGGCAATACAGGTACAAAAAGGCATCGGCCCGGTTAAGCGGCGGGTTGGCGTCGCCGATACCCTCCAGCGGATACAGCACGGGCTGCCGGAAAAAACGATGCAGACGGCTGAAAAATGCCGGCTGTCGGCTGTCGGGCAAAATGAATTGTTCGATCTCTTCTATATGGGCAACAAAGCTCATTTCGCCGTATTCGTACCGTGCGGCCAAATCCAGTATTTTTTCCATGGTCACCAGCAGCTTTTCATCCAACAGGATTGCTTTCCCGATACCGGCCTTGTGTAGCAGATCGAAGCTCAGCGGCATGAACAGAAAGCCGTTCCCGCGGCCTATGTACAACAGGCGGCCGCGCCAATAGGCATTGCCTGCCGGCACCCGACGGTCTACAAATGCTTTCGCGATATCACCGTCCACACCAAAATATTGCTCTAGTTCGGCTCTGCTGGTAAACATGGGCTATGGTTGTATTCGAACGGTTCGCTTTTCAATCCGCTTTTCATAGGGGCCGCCCTGGAAAATCCGGTGCACATATATGCCCGCTACGTCTATTTCATCTGGATCCAACTGTCCGGGCGCCACCAGCTCTTCCACCTCGGCGATGGTAATCGTTCCGGCTTTGGCCATCGAAGTGGAAAAATTACGGGTTGCTTTGCGAAACACCAGGTTGCCATAGCGATCGCCCTTCCATGCCTTTATCATGGCAAAATCGGCGCCGAGGGCCATTTCCAGCAGGTAATGCTTGTTGTTGAAGACGCGCACCTCCTTTCCCCCGGCTACCTCGGTACCGTAACCTGCCGGCGTGAAGAAAGCGGGTATTCCCATGCCGGCCATCTCTATGCGGGTAACCAATGTTCCCTGGGGAACCAGGTCAACCTCCAGCTCGCCCGCCAGCAATTGCCGCTCGAACTCGGCATTTTCCCCCACATATGAACTGATCATTTTCCGGATCTGCCGGGTCTTCAGCAACACACCCAATCCGAAATCGTCGACCCCGGCATTGTTTGAAATACAAACCAGGTTTTTTACGCCGGCTTTCGCCAGCGCCGATATACAAGACTCGGGTATTCCGCATAAGCCGAATCCCCCCAATAAAATACTGGATCCATCTTTGACGCCCGCAATCGCT
Organism: Flavihumibacter sp.; assembly: GCA_039811405.1. Lineage (GTDB taxonomy): Bacteria > Bacteroidota > Bacteroidia > Chitinophagales > Chitinophagaceae > Flavihumibacter. Next base: position 5,281 of record JBDHYM010000026.1, read on the forward strand.
GTTGCTGCGTCTGCAACAACTTTATTCATGCCGACAAGTTAGGCTATTTCACGTATTGCTGCGTACGATAGCGGCTGGCAACAGCTTCCACCGAATCGAGGATAACCTTAAACTCGGGGGGGCGCGCCTCATAATATTTCAGGCTTTTCCAGAAGTCTTCGCGATTGGTGTTATACAGCGCAAACACTTCTTCGTACCGCTCCGCGCGTAGCTGCTTCAGGGTGACGGTGCTGTCTTTAAAAGACTTCTGCAAGGTCACTTCGTCGGCGATCATCATGGCATACAGTACAGGCACCATCTGCTCTTTGTTCAGCACAGGCTTTTCATTCCCGTTTCGACAGCCTGCTCCCAACAGCAACGATCCGGCCAGCAACAGCCTGCAAAACAGCCTCATTTTAACTCCTGTTTATAAAGGTTTGCATTGGAAATATCCAGCCTGGTCAGCACATCCAGCGCCTGGTTTTTCTCGTCGGGTGATGATTTTTTGAACATTCTCGCCAACTCCAGGTTCCGGCCCTGGAAAAAGAAGTTCACAAACATGGTATTGGGTACCTGGCTGTTCAGGGTGTTCAGTTGCTGCAACGCGCTCAGCACGGCCTGCCGGGCAACGGCTTCTTTTTCGTAGAACTGGTCGAGTCCCTGCCGAAAATAACCGTAGAGTACGTCATGTATGAGCGTGTACCGGGTATTGGTCAGGTTTTCCATCAACCAGTATCGGTTTCGCTGGCCGTCAAACGCTTTCCAGCCGGTCAGCTCGCGGCTGTCGGGCGCATTGTTGACAATGTTCTGCACTTTCTGGAAATATTGCTCCCCGCCTTTCAGCGCAAAAGAATCGCCGTCGAGCCCCAGTATGAGATACACATAATAAGCCATTACCGCCGTAAGGTTGGAAACCAGCGGATCGTTGCCGTTCACCCGGTTTTCGTTGAAGTCGAGGGCCTGGAATTCAACATACCGGAAGGCCAGGTTTTCGTCCATGAAATTGATCAGCGGGCTCTGGTAGCTGCTATTGTACACCGGACGGGCAGCCTGTACGGTCAGGGTCGAATTATATACGTTGTTATCGCCCGCCGATACGATATTGATGACAAAGCTGCAGTTGATCTTCTCGTTCTGCTGGTAGGTCTCTTTGGTCCACTTGCGCTGGTTCAGGAAAATATTCAGGGCATTCTGCAGGCTGACAAATATCTTTTTGTCCACCTTCGAACCTACCTGGCTGGAAATTACCACTACGCGGGCCTGCAGTTCCTGCGCAGACAACCGGCCCGTGAACAGCAATACTGCCACCAGCACCAACAGTATGCTACGGCTTGATCTTGTCATGGATATAATCAATTATGTCGGCAGCCACTGCCTCTTTGGATTTTAACGGATAGGCGGTTTTGTGCCCATTCCGGTCGAAAATCGTTACCTGGTTGGTGTCGTAGCCAAAGCCGGCGCCGGCATTGTTCAGCGAGTTCAACACAATCAGATCGGCGTTCTTCGATTGCAGCTTTTCTTTTGCGTAGGCTTCTTCGTTATTGGTTTCCAGGGCAAACCCCGCCAGCAACTGGCCGGGTGATTTCAGGCGGCCCAGTTCTTTCAGGATATCCCTGGTCTTGCGCAATTCGAGGGTCAATGAGCCGTCTTTCTTTTTGATCTTTTCGGGTGCTACCTGCACCGGCGAATAATCGGCTACCGCCGCTGCCATAACAGCCAGATCGCACGACGGAAAGCGATCCACGCAGGCGGCAAACATCTCCTCGGCCGTATTCACCCGCACTACTTCTATTCCCGCTGCCAGCGGCGCCTGCACACCAGGGCCGGCCACCAGCACCACGCGGGCACCACGGCTGGCAAGCTCATGCGCCAGTGCAATGCCCATCTTACCCGAAGAATGGTTGCCGATAAAGCGAACGGGATCGATGGGCTCGAACGTGGGCCCAGCCGACACCAATACAGTTTTTCCCGAGAAGTCGGCCCTGGCTGCCATGTGCTCGCAAACCATGCGATGCAGGTCTTCAGGTTCAGCCATTCTCCCCTCTCCTGTCAATCCGCTGGCCAATTCGCCGGCAACCACGGGAATCACCAGGTTACCGTAGGATTGCAGCAGGGCCAGGTTGCGGCGGGTGGCCGGATGGGCCCACATATCGGCATCCATCGCCGGCGCCAGCCAAACAGGGCAGGTGGCCGACAAGTAAACAGCCAGCAACAGGTTGTCGCACTGGCCCGCAGCCATCTTAGCCAGCGTATTGCAGCTTGCCGGCGCAACGATGAAAAGGTCGGCCCAGCGTCCCATCGTTACATGATTGGTCCAGGCGCCGTCTTTAAACAACTCCCATTCCACGTCGTGCTTCGACAGGGTGGAAAGCGTAAGCGGCGAAACAAAATCGCGGGCGGCCGGAGTTATCACCACCTTAACGGTGGCGCCTGATTTAACCAGCAACCGGACCAGCGAAATGGTTTTATAGGCAGCTATGCTCCCGGTAATGCCCAGCAGGATCTTCTTTCCGTGCAACATGTTTTAAAATTATAAAAAAAGCGACAGCCGGGCCGTCGCTTTAACAAATATCTTCCACTGCAATTAACTGAACAGCTTGTCGTCGTTCTTGCGGTAATACACTTTGTCTTCCATGAACTCCTGCGTGGCCAGCAGCGCCGGGTTGGGCATGCGCTCATACGCGCGGGAGATCTCTATCTGTTCTTTGTTCTCATGGATCTCCTCCAAACTGTCGGTATGCGTGGCAAACTCTTCCAGTTTATTGTGCAACTCTTCTTTCAGCGCAATATTGATCTGGTTGGCCCTTTTGGCAATGACGGCGATAGATTCATACAGGTTGCCGGTTTTACCTTTTATCTCCAACAGGTTCTTGGCCTCAGCCACATTGCTGATGTTAGAACTAAGCTGACGTCTTAACTTGCTCATTTTTTAAAGATTTGATATAGTTTTTAGACTGATCCTGGAACCGCGTAACATCTTTTATCAGTTTGCTTTGCGGGAACCTGTCTATGAATTCATTACATTCTTCCAACACCTTCTCAAAACGCTCTTCCTTTCTTTCGTCGATGCTCATGGAAGCATATTCAAAATAAGAGCGGATCACCTGCAGCTTGTATTCATCACTCTTTTCCGAATCGGGATAGTCGTTCATCAGACCCGTAAAAGTGATGGCCGCCGCCTTGTATTGCCGCAGGTTAAAATACAGTTCGGCACTTTTCAGCTCTTTCAGCTCCAGTTTCGTGCGGCATTTATCAATGATCTCCGACGCTTCCTGGTTGCGGGCAGAGCCGGGATGCGAATTGATGAATGCCTGCATTAAACCAATTGTTCTCGACGTATTGGTTTGATCGAGTTCCACCTTCGGCGATTGCTTGTAATAAGTGAGCGCCCGCATATATTCCATCTCTTCCGCCCGTTTGCTGGTGGGGAATACCTCGGTAAACCCTTTGAAAAGGTTTTCCGCATTCATCCAGTCGCGCTGGTAAAACGCGCAATAGGCGAAATTATAATACACGTTCTCAAACTTATCGTTGCCCTTCAGCAGGGGGAAAAGCTCTTCATACAATTGCTGCGCAAAGTTGTATTTCTTTTTGGCGAAATACTGATCAGCCATCCGCAACTTGTAATTATAGTCGGTGCTTTTCTGCACTTTCGAAAACTTCGAACAGCCAGACAACAAGAACATTCCCAATACCAACAACAAAATTCCTCTCATAGAAGCCTGCAAATTTAACAGATTTGCCAAATATAAAAAAACCCCGCCGAAGCGGGGTTTAATTGGCTCAATATTAACCATTTAGTTTTTCTTACGCAGGTTCGGGAACGGCGCCGGCACTGAATTCGGGCCGTCTTCCGAAGTACCATCCCGCAGGTCAACCGAGTTCGGATCGCCCTGGGGCTCGGAGTGGCGGAAGATGAAGCGGTCGGCGCTGATGCCTTCCTTATCAACCAGGTAATTGATCACGGTGTTCACCCGATCCCAGCTCAACTGCTGGGCCGATTTGCTCGACTCACCATAGCCGATCACCACCACCTTACATTCTGCATTGGTACGCATTTTCTCGGCTACGCTGGCCAGTACGGCCTTGGCGTCGTTGTCGAGCGAAGTAGAACGTGCCTTGAAATAAACACTGGGCAGGTCGCCGATGTTGCAGGCAGCGCCACGGCCACCCACCAATCCGCCTTCGCGCAGTTCCTTACAGCAGGGTGGCTCAGGGCATTTACCGATACCATCTGCATCAACAGGCTGGCATTGTGTGGGCGTAATGAGCTCCTTGTCTTTGAAGTCAGGTACACCATCACCATCGGTATCCTTGCTCACCCCGTGTGTATCAACCGGTGCTCCCTGGGGCGTATTGGGTTCCAGGTCGAACTGGTCGGTAACGCCGTCGCCGTCAGCATCGTCGAGAATCGGCTTCGGCATCTTCATGTGCTTCGGCGCATTCAGCTCGTTGTATGCATATTCGAGGGGATTGATCCAATACAGGGGCTCAACCGAATTACCGCCCAGGTTCAGGTTCAAACCAAGCGAGAGATAGTTATAAGAATCATAGTCGGGGGTCAACACACCGCCATAGGGGCTGTTGCTGGCGCCCACCCGAACATTCTGGTAACGCTGGCCGTCGATCAGGTCATCATTACGTACAAAAGTAATTTTATCTTCCAGCGCAATATTCAACTTCTTGCTGAGTTTATAAGCAAAGCCCAGACCGAGATGACCGTTCGGCTTCAGGGTATTGTTACCCAACTTGGCCCTTGATTCACCGTCGGTTTCGGCGGCTGTTTCATAAGAGTCGTCCATCAGGTCTTTCAACTGCTTAACGGTTTGTTTGCGGTCAGAATAAACGTTGGGGTTCGAAATGGAACTGAAATTATACGGCTGGTTGTTGGCACCCAGCAGGTTCTGCTTGGTGTTATACCAGGATATGCCGATACCGGCAATACCATAGGCATTCCATTTGGAAATACCTTTGTGGAAACGGATATTATTGACAGAGATCAGCATCGAAAGATCGAGGTCTTTCATCACCGTCTTGTAATTGTCAAACAATGTCGGGAAAGCTGCCGTACCATATCCCAGCGGCTTTGCCACGGGAGTGATACCCGCTGTACGCTCTTTCCAGTTGATACCCTTGGCTACGCCATACATGAACTCACCACGCAGGGAGAACACATATCCGAGCGACTTTCTCACATGAATGCCGCCACCGAAAGTGGGAAGTACAGAAGGAACATCACCGAATACATTAAACAGGCCTCCTTTGATACCCACTTCCCATTGATTCCTGGGTTTGGCGGGAAAAGGATATGTATTACCCATAAAGTCGTTGTGCTGTGGCAAACGCTTCCGGGGTATCAGGGAAGAATCTTGCACATCGTAACTCGCACCACTCTCCTGGGCAAACGAGCTGAACGAAAAAAACAAGCACATAAAAGCCAGTAGTGCTTTGTATTTTTTGTTGGCCATAATGAAATTTTATAAATAATGGTTAATGAATTGACAGGGTACAGCTCTTCAAAATCTTGACAAAAATATCGAATGAGAATTAAATACCAAATAATTTACTCCCCAGAGCCTGTTTAACGCAAAGAAAATCAACTACTAGACATATTACGGATTCTTTGTAGTGCTTGAAGTTGGAGCGCATTGTAGTAATTTGCCCGGATTATCAAAACGCATGCGCACACCACCCGCCGTCATAACCGAAGAACTGGAGATATTCGACAGCCGATTCAAAACCGCCGTGCAAAGTCCGGTTCCCATGCTCAACCGGATCACCAGCTTTATCGTTAAGCGCAAGGGAAAACAGATGCGGCCGATGTTTGTGCTGCTGGCCGCCAAGCTGACGGGCGGCATTACCGACGCCACTTACCGGGCCGCTTCGCTCGTGGAATTGCTGCATACCGCCAGCCTGGTGCACGACGATGTGGTGGATGAGTCGATGGAAAGGCGGGGTTTTTTTTCCACATATGCCCTCTGGAAGGCCAAGGCATCGGTGCTGATCGGCGATTTTTTGCTGGCCCGCGGCCTTAAACTGTCGCTGGAAAACAGCGATTTCCGCATCTTACAATACCTGTCTGACGCCGTACAGCGCATGGCCGAGGGCGAATTGCTCCAAATGGAAAAAGCACGCACCCTCAACCTGCGCGAGGACATCTATTTTGAGATCATCCGCAATAAAACAGCCTCCCTCCTGGCATCCGCCTGCGCCGCCGGCGCCTTTTCCAGCACCGGCAGCGAGGAAATCGCCGAAAAAATGCGCCTGTTCGGCGAGAAGGTAGGCATTGCCTTCCAGATCAAAGACGACCTGTTCGATTACGGGTCTGCCGCCGTGGGCAAACCCACCGGCAACGACATCAAGGAAAAAAAGCTCACCCTGCCCATCATCTATACCCTGAACCGGGCCGATAAGCCGACCCGCCGCCGCCTTATCCAGGTGCTGAAAAACGACAGCCGCAACCCGCAAAAAGTGAAAGAAGTGATCCAAACCGTGGTTGACGCCGGCGGCATCCGGTATGCCGAAGAGAAAATGGACCAGTTTCGCGACGAAGCCCTGGCTATACTAAGAGACTTTCCCGTTTCTCCCTCGTCAACTGCCCTCGAAGAGCTTGTTCGTTACACCACCGACCGGAAATACTGATCATGGTAAAACGCTGGAACATACTCGACGCCCCTGCGGCCGCGGTCAACAGCCTGCAAAAAGACCTGGGCATCAGCGCCACGATCTGCAAGCTCCTGGTACAACGGGGCATTTCCGGCTTCTCGCAGGCAAAGGCGTTTTTCCGCCCCCAACTGGCAGACCTCCACGATCCCTGGCTGATGAAAGACATGGACAAAGCCGTGACCCGCATCATGCACGCCCTGCAAAACCGGGAAAAGATGCTCGTTTTTGGCGACTATGATGTAGATGGTACCACAGCCGTTGCCTGCATGTACCAGTTCCTGTTGCAGATCTATGAATCGGACCGGCTCGACTATTATATACCACACCGGTACAAAGAAGGATATGGCGTTTCGCGGCAGGGCATCGACTTCGCCCACGAATCAGGCGCCACGCTGATCATTGCCCTCGATTGCGGCATCAAGTCGGCCGATCTCGTTGCCTATGCAAGCAGCCTCGGCATCGACTTTATCATCTGCGACCACCACCTGCCCGATGCGGTGCTGCCGGCCGCTGCAGCTATTCTCAATCCCAAACAGCCTGACTGCGGGTATCCTTATAAAGAGCTCTGCGGCTGCGGAGTTGGGTTTAAACTGATCACCGCCCTCTGCAGGCACCTCGGCCTTTCCGACGAATTCTTCCTTACCTATCTCGACCTGGTGGTGACGGCTATAGCTGCCGACATTGTACCGCTTACGGGCGAAAACAGGATACTGGCCTACTACGGGCTAAAAAAAATAAACGAACACCCCTCTCCCGGCATCAAGGCGTTGCTGGAGCTGGCGGGGCATACGGGCCCCATGGTGATGGGCAACCTGGTATTTGTGATCGCCCCGAAGGTGAATGCCGCGGGTCGCATGGACGATGCCCGGCTGGCCGTACAGCTTTTCGTTGAGAAAGATCCGGCAAAATCGAAATCGATCGCCACCCTGCTGCATTCCCATAACGACGATCGAAAGGAAGCCGACCTGCAAATAACCGAAGAGGCCCTCGCCATGATAACCGGCACCGCCGATTTCGCGGGCCGCAGATCAACCGTGGTGTACCAGCCCCACTGGCATAAAGGAGTGGTGGGCATCGTCGCCTCCCGGCTGATAGATCGTTATTACCGCCCAACGGTGGTGCTCACTCGCAGCGGCGACGTGATAACGGGCAGCGCCCGCAGCGTAGCAGGCTTCAATCTCTATGAGGCCGTGCACGCCTGCCGTGAATTCCTGGTCGGTTATGGCGGGCATTTTGCCGCCGCAGGCATGACGCTGCTGCCCGACCTGGTAGAAGCTTTCAGCAATAAATTCGAATCGGTGGTAGCCGCCTCCATTTCTCCAGAGCAAATGGTACCTGAGATCGTCATCGACGGCGAAATATCCTTTAGCGAACTGAAGCCCGCTTTCTTCAATATCATCAAACAGATGGAGCCGTTCGGCCCCGAGAACAGCAAGCCGGTATGGTTGTCACGCGGCGTGAGGAACAATGGCTGGTCGAAGATCGTGAAAGAGCAGCATATCAAGTTCAGCGTGAGCCAGGGCAATATCCTGTTTTCCGGAATAGGCTTCGGCCTGGCCGCTAGGTTTCCCCTGCTGGCCGGGGGCGCGCCGGTAGACCTGGTTTACACCCTCGAAGAAAATGAATGGAACGGACAAAGGCACCTGCAGTTGCGCGTGCTCGATATCCGTTCCAGTGAAAGCTGATACTTATTTTCCTTCCATTACCGCCACGCTGCGCTCGATAAAGCTGGTCAGCGCTGCGCCTCTCAGCAGTCCCTGCGACAACAGCGCAAGATCCGACAGGTTGTGGGTGATCTTTTCCTGCCTGGCAGGATCAGCGTCAGCCAGCACCTGCTGGTAAATGGGATGATTGCCGTTTACAGTCAGCAGCACTTCATCGGGCATATTCGCATAGAAACTTCCCATAGGCCCGCTTACCGCCGCCATGTCTTTCATACGGCGCATAAACTCGGGTCGGGTAGCTACCACGGGCGCCGCTTCGGCGCCAAGGCCTTTTACCTCTACGGTCACATGCAGGCCCTCGGGGATAACGTCGAATAATTTCTTCAACTGCTCTTCCTGCGCGCTGCTGAGCACAGAAGCGATCTGCTCCTGCTTGTCAACCAGGTTATCGGCAATGTCGGCATCCACGCGCACAAAATGTACGTCCTGCCATTTCATCTCCATCTGGTTAATGAAAGCCGCGTCCACGATGGTTTCCATCTTTACCACCTTATAACCTTTATCAGCAGCCGCTTTTATAAAGGTATTCTGCTGTACGGGATCGGTTGAATAGATCACGACCGTTTTGCCGTCTTTGTTTTTCTGGAGATCGGCCGTGGCTGCTTTATACTCCTCCATGGTGTACCAGGCCGAACCGTCGACCTGCTCCATTATATGAAACTTTTCCGCTTTCTCGAGGAACTTGTCGTCGGTCATCATGCCATACTTCACAAACAATCCCAGGCTCTCCCATTTTTCTTCGAACTCCTTGCGGTTATTACGGAATATCTCGTCGAGCTTATCGGCTACTTTTTTGGTGATGTGATTGTTGATCTTTCTCACATTCGGGTCGCCCTGGAGATAACTCCGGCTTACGTTCAGCGGAATGTCGGGACTATCGATCACGCCCTGCAACAGCATCAGGAACTCGGGTACAATGTCTTTCACCTCGTCTGTCACAAATACCTGGTTGCTGTACAACTGTATCTTGTCTTTCTGTATCTCAAAGCTCTGCTTGATTTTGGGGAAATATAAGATGCCCGTCAGGTTGAACGGATAATCGACATTCAGGTGGATCCAGAAAAGCGGCGCCTCGTTATACGGGTACAGCTCTTTGTAAAAATCCTGGTAGTCTTTGGCCGTCAGCTCCGATGGTTTTTTGGTCCAGGCCGGCGCCGGATTGTTTACCTGCTCGCCCTCGAAGAAAATGGGCACCGGCAAAAAGCGGCAGAACCTGTTCAGTACCTCTTTCACGCGCGATGCTTCCAGGAACTCGCTGCTCTCTTCGTTGATATGCAATATGATGTCGGTTCCACGATCTGATTTTTCCGTTTCGGTAAGGCTGAACTCAGGACTGCCGTCGCATTCCCATGTAACGGCCGGCGTATCGCGAAAGCTTTTGGTAACCAGCTCCACCTTGTCGCTTACCATGAAAGAGGAATAAAATCCAAGTCCGAAATGGCCGATGATATTGTTTTCATTCTGGCCCTTGTATTTATTGAGGAATTCTTCGGCGCCCGAAAAAGCCACCTGGTTGATGTATTTGTCTACTTCTTCGGCCGTCATCCCTATCCCCTTGTCGGAAATGGTCAGGGTTTTGGCGTCTTTATCGATTTTCACGACGATCGACAGATCGCCCAGCTCACCCCGCGCCTCTCCCAGAGACGACAGGGTCTTCAGCTTTTGCGTGGCGTCAACGGCGTTGCTGATGAGCTCACGAAGAAAGATATCGTGCTCACTGTACAGGAATTTCTTGATTATGGGGAAAATATTCTCCGTTTGTACACGGATGCTGCCTTTTTGCATAGGTCAATAATTTGATGTTGAACTAGGGGAGGCACTCAAACCCGGTGCCACCTGCTTTTTTCCGGTCAAAAACGGCAAAAATGTCAGCATGGCCCGATTCCTGTCAGCCGAAATGGTCGAAAAAACGGTTTTACGACTAATTTTGTAACCCATACCATTTCCCGAAGCTATTGAAAGTAATACGATTATATCCGTCCGGTATCCCCTCCTGGCTGCGTTGGACGCTTATTGTATTATGCATCCTGGTACTCATCCCCTTGTTATTATTGCTGGCGCTGCAAACAAAGCCGGCGCAGAACCTGGTGCGTGAAAAAGCAGCGGGGTTTCTGGCCGATAAGCTGCATACAACGGTATCGATCGGCTCTTTTTCAATGCGCTGGTTCAGCGAGCTGGAGCTGGGCCAGGTATATATCGCCGACCAGCAGAACAATCCGCTGTTGTACAGCGGACGTCTTTCTGTCAGGTATAACCTGCTCGACCTGCTGGAAAACAAGCTGACCGTTCGCCAACTGACCTGGTCTGATGTAGCGCTCAATGCGTACACCCTTCCCGATGGAAACATGAATTACCAGTTCATGGCCGATGCATTCAGCAGCCCCGATACGGCAACCGTCGAGGCAGACAGCAGCGAAGCCATGCAATTCAATATTTCATGGATCGACCTGGAAAAGATCAGGATCAGATACCTCGACGATAAAGCCGGTATGTACGCGCACCTGAAGCTGGGCAGCCTGCACCTTGCACTCGACGCGCTGGAGCCCGCCAGCGGGCAATACGAGATAAGGGAATTACGTACGAAAAAACTGGAGGCCGTATACCGGCAGGCATACCGGCCCGCCGATGTGTCTGCTGGAACAGCAGCCGGCCAGCCAACGCCTTTTCGCTTGCTGGCAAAATTGTTCCAGGCCGAAAATGCGGTTGTTTTTTACAGCGATGAAGGCAGCGGGCTGCAAACCGGGTGGGCGCTCGATGATCTTTCCCTGAAGCTTGCGTCGTTCGACCTGGAAAAAACCCATGTGCAGGCAGGTTTTGTGCAGCTCGACCAGCCCAGGGGCTTTTTGCAAATGAAGCAGGGAGCCGATACCGTTACACAAAAGAACAGCAGCAGCCCGAATACCTGGGTGGTTGAAAGTCCGCAGCTCAGCCTTGTCAACGGCCGGTTCCGGATGGACGATCAGTCCACGGCAGCCACCCCCTATAAAAATGCGTTCGATCCGGCCCATTTCTTCCTGTCGCCGTTGAACCTGGAGATCAAAGACCTTCGCTATACCCCCCGTGGCGTGACCGCCCTGCTTGCTTCACTGCAGGTGGCAGACCAAAGCGGCTTTCGCATCCGGCAGGCAACAGCCGATATCGTTTATACCGATTCGCTGGTGTCGTTGAAAAAGCTGCTGCTCGAAACCAATAACAGCCACCTGGCCAACGAAATCAGCGCCACCGCGCCTGGATGGAGCCGGCTTTCAGGCAACATCGAATCCCTCGGTATCAACGCCCGGTTGAAACAGTCGCGCCTGGTGTTAAGCGACGCATTGTATTTCGTACCGCAGTTGAAAAACGATCCTTCATTCAAAAAAATATGGAACAAAACAGTGGATATCGACGGCACGGTGGCCGGCAATCTTACCAGGCTGGCCCTGGAACAGGTACTGGTCACCGATAACGCGGGCAACCGGGTAGCGCTGAACGGCCTGGTAGATCATCCTACCGACAGCAAGCGCCTGTATGCTTCTTTCAGCAAAGTCGATCTTCAGTCGGGAAAGAATGCGATCCTTGCCTGGCTGCCCGACGGTGCGCTGCCTTCCAACATCACATTGCCGGAAAGCCTGCACCTGAACGGCCGTTTCGCAGGCAGCACCCGCACTGTCAACACCGATCTTCAATTACAATCGAGCTTCGGCATGGTTTCACTCGAAGGCAGTATGGAAAATTTTACCGACAGCCTCCACAGCAGCTATAACCTGCGGTTGCGAAAAATCGATATGGATGCGGGCCAATGGATAAAAGACACGGCGATAGGCCGTATTGTCGCTTCAGGCAGGGTAAAAGGGCGCGGGTTTGCCTTGTCAAAAATGACGGCCGAGGCCGACCTGTCGGTGGCCCAGGCGAATTACAACGGCTACCGGTATCATGATATACGGGTTAATGGTGCCATCGATAAAGGCAATTACCAGGCAGCGGTTGCCAGCCTCGACAGTAACCTGCGGGCCACCGTTCAGCTAAAAGGAAATATTCGTGACGAGTATCCGACCGTCGATGGAAAAATGAAGCTCGACCGGGTGGATCTGATGGCCCTGGGGTTGACGACGAGTCCCCTGGTAGTAAAAGGAGATTTCGATGTTGACGTCAAAGACGCACGCCCCCGCGCCCTGAACGGCCATTTCGATATCACGCGGCTGCAATTGGCCGATGCAAAGAATATTTATGCGCTCGACAGTATTTTGCTGATCGCCGATACCGATTCGGGTTACCAGCGCATACAACTCACCAGTCCTTTCGGCTATGCCACCGCCCGGGGCGATTTCGACTATACCCGCATTTTTACCGCCGCCACCGCCATTGTGCAGCACCACCTCATTCCCGACGGACAGGACAGCATGCTGGCCAGGATAGACAGCACGCACCAGCAGATGGCGCTCAACGCCAGCTTCAACTGGCCAAAAAGCCTGCGCGACCTGGCGCCCGGCCTGGAGCTCAACCAGCCCCTGCTGATCGATGCCCGTGTAAACACCGACAGCCTGCTGGTAGCCGGGAATATCGCACTGCAAAGCCTGCGTTACGACAGCCTGCGGGTCGACAGCACAACGCTGCATTTGCTGGCCAGCCGCGATTCGTTGCTGCTGACCGCCGGTGTGGCTTCGGTTGCCCATCCCAGTTTTCCGCTGTATCGCACCACCGTCAATGCCACCGGAAAAGACGGCGCGCTCAACTGGGCATTGTCACTGAACGACAGGCAGGAAAAAGAAAAATACCGTCTCGCGGGGCTGGTAAACATGCTTCCCGACAGTGGTTATGACATCCGGTTTGCAGATCAGTTGCTGCTCAACTACCAGCCGTTCAGCGCCGGCGACAGCAACCTGATTGAATGGAGAAAGAACGGTCTCGCTGCTGCGGCGCTGCACCTCACCGCCGGTGACCAGTCGCTCGCCATCAAAACCGGGCCGGCAACCGGTGCGTTACCGCCGGTATTCATTGATATCGACCGGTTCAAATTATCGACCATCACCGGCCTATTGGGGCAAGACAGTGCCCTGGCCGAAGCTTTGATCGATGGAAAGATCAGCGCCAGCAACCTGGATAAATCTCCGGCGATCGATGCGAATCTTTCCCTGAAAGACATCGTGGCGAAAGGCATACCGGTGGGCGACCTGGCGGCAAAGGCAAAAACGGACGAGGCAGGCCGGTATGACATAGAGGCAGCGCTGAGCGGTTTCGAGAACGATGTGCAGGTGAAAGGCAGCTATGCGCAGCAAATGCAGTTCGACGTAGCGATCAACCGGCTCAACCTGCATTCGGTGGAACCTTTTACCATGGGCCAGGCAAGCCGGATGAAAGGCTATGCCAACGGCCACCTTTCCGTGAACGGTACTGCAACGCGGCCGCTCGTAAACGGAGCGCTGGGATTCACGGAGGGGCAGGCCAATATTACCATGATCAATACCACGTTGTCGTTCCCCGCCGAGAAAATGACGTTTGATGAAAAAGGGATCGCCTTCAACCGGTTCACGTTAAAAGACAGCCTGGGCGGCACTACGAGTATCAACGGGAGGATCAATACTACCGATTACACCGATTATGCATTCGATCTTAAGATCGATATGGACAATTTCAATGTATTGGGCCCCAAAGCCAACGAAGACCAGTTGTATTATGGCCCCGCATTTGTCGATAGTAAAATAACGGTTACCGGGAACCTGGACCGGCCTGTGGTGGATATGCAGGTGTCGTTGCGCGATAAGTCGAACGTAACGATCACCATTCCCGAAACAACGCCCGGTCTCGAAGACCGTGACGGTGTGGTGGTATTCGTAAACCGGGCCAACCCGGCCGATTCCAGCCTGTTAAGCGGGAAAGAGATCGTTGTCGATCAAACCGGGATAAAAGGCATCGACCTGTCGGCCGTGATCAACATTACGAAATCTTCCACCCTTAATATCATTATCGATCCCATCAATGGCGATTACCTCGAAGCCAAGGGCGATGCCAGCCTGAATTTCACCATCGATCCCAGCAGCAAGATGAGCCTTACCGGCCGTTATGAGATCGATGAAGGGAAATATGAAATGTCGCTGAACCAGCTCATCAAAAGAACTTTTACGCTGGAAAAAGGCAGCAGCATTACCTGGGACGGCGACATAACCGGCGCCCAGGTGGATATTACCGCCAAATACCTGGTGCGGGCGCCGGCCATTGATCTGCTATCGGGACAGGTGCAAGACGCCGACAACCGACAGTACCGGCAGCGCATTCCGGTGGAAGTGTACCTGATGATCAAAGATGAATTGCTGAAGCCCAGTATCAGCTTCCGGCTCGATATGCCCGAGAAAGACCGGAACATTTTCCAAAACAAGGCTTACCTGCGCATCAAGCAGATCAACGTATCCGAATCGCAGGTCAACAAGCAGGTAATGGGCTTGCTGGTGTTGCAGAGTTTTATTGCCGACGATCCTTTGTCGACGCTCGACCAGCGTGCCGGCGGATCGGTTACCGATGCGGCAAAACAAAGTGTGAGTAAGATATTGTCGCAGCAGCTCAATAACCTGGCCGGGAAATTGATAAAAGGAGTTGACCTGAATTTTGACCTGCAATCGGAAGAAGATTATTCGAGCGGCAGCAAATCGGAGCGGACAACCCTCAATGTGGGCGCTTCCAAATCGCTTTTCGACGACCGGCTGACGGTGGCCGTAGGGTCTAATATCGACCTGACGGGTAATACCCAGGGCAATGCCAGCTCGCTGATCGGAGATGTCACCATCGACTATGCGATTACCCGCGACGGACGGTACAAGCTCCGCGCTTACCAGCGGAACCAGACGGATGCTGTTCTCCAGGGACAAATCATCGAAACCGGGCTTACGTTCATGCTGGTAATGGATTATGACGAATTCAGGGAAATTCTTCGCAGGTCGAAAGAAGAGAAAGAACTGATCAAGAAAGAAAAGGCCAAACGCAAAAAGGACTGATGAGAAAAATGCTGGCGATGTTGTTGTTGGTTGGCTTCTATGCCTGCAGCTCTACCAAATCGGTACCGGCGGGAGACCAGCTATATACGGGTGCTGAATTAAAATGGAACGGCAAAAAACCGAAAGATTATGCGGCACTTGAATCGGGGCTTACAGACAAGATCTTTCCCAAACCCAATCGCCGGTTCCTGGGCATGCCTATTAAATTATGGCTGTACAACCTGGCCAAAGAGCCAACCGGGAAAGGGTTGAATTACCTGCTGCGCGAAAAATGGGGTGAAAAACCCGTTTTATACAGCCGGGCGAAAGAAGAGCTCACCAGCGAAATCCTGGAGCGTTATACCGAAGACAACGGTTATTTTC
This sequence comes from Flavihumibacter sp., assembly GCA_039811405.1. GTDB lineage: Bacteria > Bacteroidota > Bacteroidia > Chitinophagales > Chitinophagaceae > Flavihumibacter. The sequence continues at coordinate 20,978 of JBDHYM010000026.1, forward strand.
AATCGGTGGCCAAATGGGAGAAGTTGCCGATGGGCGCTAAAAAAGCAGGTGTCAGGTACAGCATTACACCGGGCACACGATATACCTATCGCGAGGTCAGTTTCGAAACCGACAGTTCCGAACTGGGAAAAATAGTGGCTGCCGCAAAACGGCGCACCCTGCTGAAACCGGGCGCCACCTATAGCCTGGACGATATTAAAACAGAGCGGGAGCGCATACACAGCCGGCTAAAAGAACGCGGGTATTATTATTTTACGCCCGACTACCTGATATTCCAGGTAGACACCAATCACCAGGGACAAGCGGATCTTTTCCTCTATATAAAAAAAGAAACACCTGCCGAAGCGAAGATCGCTTACCGGATGCAGAATGTCATCCTCTACCCTGGTTATACGCTCGACAACGATTCTATAATGCGCAATGCGCCCGAACGCGATATGGGCAGCTACAAAGTAACAGACCCTTACGGTCTTTTCCGGAACGATGTTTTTGAACGCTCCGTTTTCCTGAAAGAAGACAGCCTCTACCGGCTGACGGCGCATGATATCACTTTGCAACGGCTTATGAACCTGGGCACTTTCAAGTTCATCAAAGGCCAGTTTACCGTGGGCCTCGACAGCAGCAAACTGAACGCCCGCTTCTACCTAACGTCGATGCCCAAACGAAGCCTTCAGTTTGAGCTGACAGGCAATTCGAAATCGAACAATTTCGTGGGAACCGTTGCCAAGATAACCGCGGTGAACAGGAACTGGCTGCAACGGGCAAACCGCCTGGAAATAAACCTGGCCGGCGGATATGAATGGCAGGTAGGCGGCAAAACCACCACGCAGAATACAAACGGGTACAATCTCGATGCGGAGGTTGCCGTGTCGATACCTAAGTTCTATGTACCCGGATTCACCATCAACCCGCGAACGCCCTATGTTCCCCGTACCCGGATCAGCATGGGATATGAAATGCTGAGCCGGCCCGGCCTTTATACCCTCAATAGCCTGAAGCTGCAATACGGTTATACATGGCGGCAAAGCCGGTTCGTTGACCATGCGTTGAATCCGCTGTCGATCTCGTATGTGCTGCCGGGCAAGATAACGCCTGAGTTCCAGGCGCAGCTCGACCAGGATCCCGCTATGCGGCAGTCGATGGAAAAACAATTTATCATCGGCAGCAATTATACCTACACGTTCAACAACCAGATACGCAACCGGAAGAACAGCTTTTTTGTAACCCTGAATGCCGATGCCGCGGGCAATTTGCTCGGGTTGCTGGCGCGTAAGCGCGATACCCTGGGCAAACAATTGTTCGGGCAAACCTTTGCCCAGTACATTCGTTTGTATGCCGATGGCCGTTACTACAATAAGTTGTCGGACCGGCTGACCTGGGCAAACCGGCTGTTCGTGGGATACGGGTATCCTTACGGCAACAGCAAATCACTGCCCTTTGTGAAACAGTTCTTTATTGGCGGCAGCAACAGCCTGCGGGCCTTCCGCGCACGCACCCTGGGGCCGGGCACCTACTATAAAACGGATTCCACGAACAATTATCTTATTGCCAATGAGGCCGGCGATATCAAGCTGGAATTCAACACCGAGCTGCGGGTAAAGCTGTTCAGTATCCTGCAGGCTGCGGCGTTTGTGGATGCAGGTAATATCTGGCTGCAATCCAAAACGATCGATAAGCCCGGGGCGAATTTCAATATCAATACGGTGTTGACGGAAACTGCGGTGGGAGCGGGATTGGGACTGCGTGCCGATGCCTCGATCCTGATCATACGGTTCGACCTGGCCCTGCCGTTGCGCAAGCCCTGGCTTACCGGCGATAAATGGGTGATAAAAGACATCCGTTTCGGCGACAAGACCTGGCGGCAGGAAAACCTTGTGTTGAACATTGCCATAGGCTTTCCCTTCTAGCAGCGCGCCGCCTATAGCATAATATACTGTTGATCAGACAGTTGCAAAAGGCAGTACGGCGCCTGTTTTCCTGATAAAAAGCAGCGGCCTGCGGTGGAAAATTGCTTTGTTATCATTACCTTTGCGTCCCAATTTATTTATTCACCAAAAAGGGATACATGAACAGTTATGA
>JBDHYM010000027.1:0-23027 GCA_039811405.1 Flavihumibacter sp.
AAATATCGTTGATCGAATCCATTACCTGGGTCGGCATTGTACCATTTAAAACTGTTTACAATGTTCGGGTCTCAAGTACTTCGTATCTGCCTGTTGTGCAGTATTCTTATCAGTGTGTCTGTTTCGGCGGGCAGCCTGCATACGCCGGTTCCCATGGTGGCTGCCGCCACCGAAACCGGGGTTTCAGGCAGGCAGCAGGCAAACGGCTTTATCGATGCCTACCTGCGCAGCAACACCGAAACCTTGTCTGCCATCCGAAAGAAAAGCAGGCATACCTTCCGCACCATGGACAAAGTGTTGCGCACGTACAAATTACCGCTCGAGCTGAAATACCTGGCTGTGGTAGAATCGGAGTTGAATACAAACGCCCTGTCGAAAGTAGGCGCCGCCGGTACCTGGCAGCTTATGCCTGAAACGGCGCGCGACCTGGGGCTGGCAGTAAGCGACAGCATCGACCAGCGGCTGAACCTTCATTTAAGCACCAAAGCCGCCGCTTTATATTTACGCGACCTGTACAGCGAGTTTGACAACTGGCTGCTCGCCCTCGCAGCCTATAACTGCGGACCGGGGCCTGTTTACAAGGCGATCCGCAAATCGGGCAGCCGTGATTTCTGGGCGTTGCAGCAATACCTGCCTGCCGAAAGCAGGGGCCATGTAAAAAAATACATAGCCACCCATCTTTATTTTGAGGGAAAGGAATCTGAATTCGTACTGGCTGAATAATAGCACCCAAAAAACGGGCTGCCCGATAGCAGCCCGTTGTAATCCATCGTCACAAACCATAAACAGGTAACAGCCGTCAATGTGCCGCACGCTCGTCTTCGCTTACGGCGCCATTGGCCACAAATTTGATCTGGACAGCCTTGTCGCCGGTTGCGCCTGGCCTCCCGATCAATAACACGGTATAAATTTTATTGGCCTCGAGCTCAATGGTGCGGCTGGCGTCGACACCGGCGCCTGCATTTTTTACGGCAATTGCCAGGTTACCTGCCGGCACCACGGCGAAGCCGGAAATATGCGCAAAGGCAGCATTTTCGCCAACAAGGTCGGCACCACCGGCCGACAAAGTCACATGCTGCTCGTGTACACTATCGGCCACCGCATTGATATAGCGCACAAATGCATGGCCGGCATTATAATGAAGTGTATCGAGCCGGTCGTTCACCACCACCGTTTTGAAGTTACTGTCGGCGCTCACTACAAAAAGCGAATAGTACTGGCTGTCTACGCTGTTGAAACCGGTTTGCGGCGTAAGCGTCACACCTGAATAATAGTCGTACGCCCAGGTGCTGCGGTTCCCGGTATAAATGGGCAAATAAGCGCCCGTATAATTGGTGTACAGCAACGGTTGATTCACGAGATTGTTTCCGTCCAGCTTAATGCCAATGCCGTCGGCATCAGGCGAGAGATTGAAGGCCATCAATCCGCCAGCCGGCACAGCAGGCTGCGGGCCGTTGTTTTTCATACAGGCGCTAAACAATGCAGCCATCAGCAGCAGCAACACGGATCCCTGCAAAATTCTTTTCATATTGGTTCTTTTTATGGAGTAAGATCGTCTGCGACGTATCGCCGTTAAGACGTATGTTATTGACCGATCGTTTGCCCGTCGCGTTGCTTGCCTGTTCCATTTAGGAACCTGTTAACAAAAACAAAGCGGGGATGTGTAATTCGCTACACATCCCCGCTCCTGTTTGTACGTCGGTTGTTTATATTTTTACCCAGGCTTGCTTTTTATTGCTTTCAACAATTCTTTCACAGATCAGCAATTCCCGGAGACCATCGGCAAAAGTCGGGAAGGTCGGGTGCTCGGGCTGCTTACCTGCCGCCACTGCTGCATATACTTCTTTGAACAATTGTTTCGACGTGTCGGGGAAACCTTCGTTGTGACCGCCGGGAAAGCTGACCAGCGCCGCCGCTTCCCGGTACACCAGTGATGGATCTTTCATCAATACCTGGTTGGCCGCTTCGCGTTTACCCATCCATATTTCATTGGGGCGTTCCGAATTCCATTCCAGGTTGGCTTTTGAACCGGCAATCTCTACATTAAGGCGGTTCTTGCGGCCGGCAGCCACCTGGCTAACGGTTACCACCCCTTTGTTGCCGTTGTCAAAACGAAGCAGCACATTGGCATGGTCTTCGGTATTGATGGGTATCTCTTCGTAATCTGCCGCCGACAGCGTTGTATTGGAATAGGTCTCCACTCTTTTCAGGGGCTTCAGCCTCGTTTTATGAACGGTAGAAAAATCGGCCATCACTTCGGTGATCTTCAAACCCGTTACGTATTCAATGATGTCGAGCAGGTGTGAGCCTATATCGGCAATTGCCCTTGAATCGCCGCTTTTATCTGGCTCGAGCCGCCAGTTGTAATCGTTCTGCAGGTACAGCCAGTCTTGCAGGTAGGAGCCCATTACCGAATAAATGGCGCCCAGATCGCCTTTTTCACGCATGGTCTTCATCTGCCTTACCAGCGGGTAATAGCGCAGGTTGAAATGCACCGCGTTCACCACGCCTTTTTCGCGGGCGATCTTTACCAGTTCTTCCGCTTCTTCGATTTTGGTGGCCAGCGGCTTTTCGCACACCACGTGCTTGCCTGCCAGCAGGGCCGCCTTCGACTGCGGGTAATGCAAAAAATTCGGCGTGCAGATATGAATACAACTGATATCGTCCTGTCTCAGCAGTTCGTCGAACGTGTAGGCTCTTTCGATGCCCAGCAGGTCGGCTTTTTCGCGCGCCAGCTCGGCAGTGGCTTCGCAAAGCGCGGCCACTCTAATATTCGGAAGACGCCGGAGCGCTTCGATATGGGCCGGCCCGATAAAACCTGTACCCACCACCGCAACGTTTATGATTTTCATATTTGAAAATTTGCGGGTGAATATAGGCAAACTTTCTCCAAATCTTCACTATGCCCGGTTAATAGGGCTCGTATTCCACCATACTGACGAAAGGCTTGCGAAGGCGCAGGTCAAAGCGTGCTTTTGGAGGAATAATATGTTTGTGCAACCCGATCAGAACGGCCATGGTGAGTAAGATAAGCGCCGGTATCAGGAGGTCGTTGAAAAGACTGCCGAAATCGGTCAAACGGGCGCCCTGCAAATCGCCTGCATGATACAGCACGTTCACTTTTTCTCCCTTGGGCAATAGCATATCAGAAGGCGAATTGAAATAGCTGCTGTCGCCGCCGGCAGCATAGCTGATGACCGAATACACCCTTTCCATCTGCCCCAGCAACTCTTTGCCGTGAAACATCACCCGCCCCCGGGTGCGGGTGGCCGTCGCGATCCACCAGGCTTTATACAGCAGCAGAGGACTGACGGCAACTATCCAGATCAGTAACAGGAAGGGCCATTTGCGGAGTCGCATGGAATGGATTTGAGGCACAAAATACAACAGGGCCGGCGCATCGTCAAGAAAGCGGTTTTACGTAATTTTAAGCCCTTTGTCGTTTCAACATGTCTAAAAAAGTTTTGGTCGTTAAGCTGGGCACTGCCATCATCAGCGACCGTGCCGGCAATATAGACCGGAAGATCATTGGGAAAGTGGCGGCTGAGATCGCTTTTTTATCCAGCCGCTACCAGGTGGTGCTGGTGTCGAGCGGAGCCGTGGGCAGCGGGAAAAAATTCCTCCCGCAGTACAAGGGAAGCCTCTCCGAACGCAAAGCCGCCGCGGCCGTGGGCAATCCCATACTGATACAGCTTTACCGTCAGTATTTTTCCAAATATGGCATTACGGTGGCACAGGCGCTTTGTGAAAGAGTGCATTTCTCCAACCGCGCGCAGTTTCTCCAGCTCAAGGAAACCTTTGCTACATTCTGGGATAACCAGATCGTACCGGTGGTCAACGAAAATGACCTGGTAAGCAATATCGAAATAAAATTTTCGGACAATGATGAGCTGGCCACCCTGATCGCCGTGGGATTCGATGCCGCCGCCCTGCTGTTGTGTACCTCGGCCGGCGGACTGCTTAACCACCAGGGGGCAGTGATTCCGCTGGTGCCGAAAGTAGATGCGGCTGTTATGCGTTATGTAAACAGCAGCACCAGCGGGCCAGGGTTAGGCGGCATGTTGTCGAAGCTAACATTCACCCGGCTGGCGGTATCGATGGGCATACCTGTTGCCATATGCGGATTAAAAGGAAAAACACCGCTGCAGGCCGCCCTCCTTCACCAGAATGGCACCTGGTTCGATGCGCGGGTGTCGAACCTGCGCACGCGCCAGAAATGGCTGGCCAGCGGCTCGCTCACCATCGGCACACTGGTGGTGGACAAGGGCGCTTCCAAAGCGCTCGCAGCACGGAAAAGCCTGCTTACCGTGGGCATTCAATCGGTTACCGGAAAATTTATCGGCGGCGAGGTGGTGCAGCTGAAAGACGACGAGGGGCGGCTGCTTGGCGTAGCGAAGACAAAGCTCGATAATAACCAGATCGGATTACAATTAAAAACCAGGAACGTGATCGCCGCACATGCCGACGACATCGTTCTGTTCTGACCCATGAGCAGCTATTCAGTTTTTTTTACACAGGCGGCGGAGGCAAAAAGCTCGTTGCAACTGGCCGGGAAACCGGCGATCAGGAAAGCATTGCAGCATCTCTCCCGTTTGCTGCGCAGCCAGCAACAAAGCCTGCTGGCGGCAAACAAGGCCGACCTGGACCGTCAGCCTGCAGACAACCCACGAAACGACCGGTTGTTGCTGACACCGGAAAGAATCGACGCCATTGCGGCGGCAGTGCGGTCGGTGGCCCGCCTGCCCGATCCTACGGGGAAACTGCTGTTACGCAAAACACTGCCCAACAAGCTGCGCCTGCGCAAGATAAGCGTGCCTTTGGGAGTGGTCGGTGCCATATACGAATCGCGGCCGAATGTTACGTTCGATATCGCCGCCCTCTGTATCAGGAGCCGCAATGTGGCGCTGCTGAAAGGAAGCATCGATGCCTGGCACACCAACCAGGAAGCCATCCGGCTGATAAAATTGGCGCTGGCCGAAGCCGGCATACATCCGGATGCAGTAACCCTTTTACCCCCCGACCGGGAAGTGGTCGACGACATGATGAAAGCCACCCGCGAGATCGATGTGATCATTCCCCGCGGGTCAGACGGATTGATACAATATATCCGCCGGCACAGCCTGGTACCCGTGATCGAAACCGGCGCGGGCGTGTGTCACGTGTACGTACATACGAAGGCCGATATACAAAAAGCGGTGAACATCGTTTTCAATGCCAAAACCTCCCGCCCTTCGGTTTGCAATTCGATGGATACGGTGATCATCGACCGTGCCGTAGCCAAAAAATTCCTGCGCAGGCTGGCGCCTGTTTTCGCCGGCGCAAAAGTGAAACTGCTGGCCGATGCAGCATCGTTCGAGCTGCTCGAAGGCTATCCCTGGCTTGACAAGGCGGCTCCTGATGATTTCAGCCGGGAGTTTCTCAGTCTTACCGCCGCCATAAAAATTGTAGATGGTTTCGACGATGCCCTTGCACACATCAACCGCTTCTCTACCCGTCATTCAGAAGCCATTGTTACCGAAAACAAGAAACTGGCGGAACAATTTCTCCAACTCGTCGACGCTGCCGCGGTATATGTAAATGCTTCCACCCGCTTCACCGATGGCGGTGTTTTCGGCCTCGGCGCCGAAATCGGCATTTCCACGCAGAAGCTGCACGCCCGCGGCCCCTTCGCACTTGAAAAGCTGGTGACGGAAAAATGGCTTGTTAGCGGGAACGGGCAGGTTAGGTAGAGGCTTCCACCCGTCGGGTGGTACCCGACGGGTGGAGTAAACCCTACTTCGCCGGCGTAATAATAATATTCCTGTATTCTATCGGACCATGATCGCCCTGGATATAGATGGGACCGGGCAATTCTTCATTGCTGTCGAGCGCACCGCCGGTAATGCCGGGGATGGTCTGGTTGCAAATGATCTCTTTGCCGTTGGCCACAATAGTCACCTGCCGGCCAACAAGGGTAATATCATAGGTCTGCCACTCGCCCGCCGGTTTGGCTGCCATCGCACTCGGTGTAAGAAATCCGTAAATGGCGCCCATATAGTCTTTCTGCGGCTCCTTGCCGTAGCTGTCTTCTATCTGCACTTCATACCGTCCGCGAAGATACACCCCGCTGTTGCTGCCGGAAGGGCACCGGAATTCGATGTGCAGCTTGAAGTCGGTGAATGTTTCTTCGGTGATAAGGTTGGCGCCGCTTTTCGGGCTGTGTAAAATACCGCCCGGCTCCACCACCCACTGGTTATTGCCGAGGGCCTTCCATCCGCTGAGGTCTTTGCCGTTGAACAGCTTTTTCGGCGCTCCCCAAACTGGCGGCTTTTCGCGAACCAGCGAGGGTGCACGGTGCGCCGACCAGGGATAGGTATTACCGTCGGCCGCGCGAAGCGTTCCCAGCAAGGTATCGGCCTGCAGCACGGCATCAACGATCAGGTAAGTGTCTTCCCGCTCCCATTGCGGCGGCAGGGTGAAATGAAGTTTATTATCCTTGAATTCGACAAGCGACACCGGGCGGGCACTTCCGCCAGAGCCGACGTACGATCCCACCAGCCACTTATTGCCGGAGTGATAGACTTCCAGCCAGCTTGGCTTGGGCTGGCCGTTCTCTATCACCGTTACATCCCAGCGGCCTTCGATCCGCGGATCACCGAATACGGCATCATTCGCTGAAGCGATATGATTGGCAAACAGGAGCGCGAGTACCGGCGCTATGCGTTTACAGGTCGAAAAAAACTTCATGTAAAATTGTTTGGTTCAAATGTAATTGATTTGATCAGTTGTTCAATACCTCATCTGCCAGGTATAAAATTGATTCATAATTGGCGCCCACGGCTTCGCTCATGGCCATTTCACAGGTTTTGGCCGTTGAATAATATCCCTGGAAAGCCTGTTCTTTTACTTCGGCGGCTTCGGAGCGGGTAGCCGAGGCAGTAAGCTCGGGAAAGAGAAATCCGCGATCGCCGGCCATGCCGCAGCAGCCGCTGTGCAGGGGAATCGTTACATCTGCGGCCAGGTATCGCGCCACCCGGTAAAAAACCTTTTCGGTATTCATTTTGGTGAGTGAGCACACCGGGTGCAATACGATTTTCCGCGTGGCATTCACCACCGGTTTTTTCCGCTGCAGTAGCTCATCCAGGAAGCCGATGCTGTCTACCACTTTCAGCCGGTTGAACTTTTCCAGGCTGGCCGCCGGCAGTACATTGCCCAATTGCAGCAATGTATGGGTGCAGGAACTTACATCGGTTACCACCGGCCATTTGCCTTCTTCGGTAGCAGCCCACAACTGCTCCACGACCTTTTCGGCCGTATAGGCATAGGCCTGCGTATATCCTTTGGAGGAAAATATCTGTCCGCAGCAACTGCCCTGCAATGACGCCGGTATTTTCAGGGTCACACCCAGCTTTTCCGCCACGCTGGCGAAAGTGCGGACCATGTCTTTTTTGTTCTCCGCACCGCCGCCCATTACCCGGCTGATACAGGTGGGGAAATACACCCAGGTATCCGTGGTATCCACGCTATGCTCCCGGCCCCGAAAAACCGCCGGTGGCCTGGTAAGCTGGTTTGTCCATAGTGGAAAAGCAGGAATAATCTTACGCATTCCCTTCGTCAGCGCCGGCATAAAACGGTTGCCGGTAAGCCGGTTCATCCAATAGCCCGCCGACAGCCCCAAGCGCACCGTCAACTCCACCAGCCCGAAATGCCGCGCCGCATATAAAGCTCTTTTATTGACAGCGGCGCCATGCTGCTCGCGGCGCAGGCGTTTCACCAGGTCGCCGGTATTGATCCCCACCGGGCAGGCCGACCCGCAGAGGCCATCCACCGCACAGGTATCGAGCCCGTCGTACTGGTATTCTTTCAGCAATGCATCGTGCGCTGCTTTTTCACCGGTTCTGCGGTAAAGGGCGAGCGCCCTGCGAACCACTATTCTTCGTCTGGGCGTAAGCGTTAGGTCGCGGCTGGGGCAACGGTGTTCGCAAAAACCGCACTCGGTGCACATGTCCACTTCTTTCTCCACGCTGGGCAGCGGCTTCAGGTTCCTGATATGCTGGTCGGGATGGCCGGAAATAATGACATCCGGGTTCAGCAGGTTGGCGGGATCGGCAGCCGCTTTGATGCGGCACATGATCTCATAGGCTTTCCCGCCCCATTCCGCTTCCACGAAAGGAGCCATATTGCGCCCCGTACCATGCTCGGCCTTTAGCGCGCCATCGTATTTTTTCAATACCAGGTGCACTACGTCGTGCAGGAACCGGTCGTACCGTTCCACTTCTCCCGGTGCGTCGAAATCCTGTGTGACCACAAAATGCAGGTTTCCGTCTTTTGCATGACCGAAGATGATGGCATTGTCATAGGCATATTGTTCGAACAACGCCTGCAGGTCAAGCACGGCATCGCCGAGAGATGCCAACGGTACCGCGATGTCTTCCAGGATAACGGTAGTGCCCGATGCACGCACCGCCCCCACCGAAGGAAACATGCCCTTCCGCATTTTCCACAACAGTTCCCGTTCATAGGGGTCACTGGTAAACGCGGGCGGGTTCAGCAATGAATAGGAAGCGGCTGTTTGCAGGAATTGGTCCACCCGCTCGCGGAGTGATTCCGGATTCTCTTCCTGGAACTCGATCAGCAGGGCCGCTGCCGCCGGCGGCAGTGTTTTAAGCAAGGGATCCATCCCCGTTCCGTTTTCCACGGCACGAAGCGAGGCCCGGTCCATCAGTTCCACCATTTCGGCCCCGGCAGCGATCAGGGGTTCGATGGCTTTGCAGGCGGCAAATACGTCGGTGAAATAAAGCATGGCTGTTGCCTTGCAGGGGAAATCGGGGATGGTTTGCAGCACGGCTTCGGCAATAAAAGCGAGCGTACCTTCTCCGCCGATCAGCAGGTGGGCAAATACGTCGAGCGGCTTCTCATAGTCGATCAACGCGTTCAGCGAATAGCCTACCGTGTTTTTTGTCTGGTATTTGTGGCGGATGCGCTGGTACAAAACAGCATCAGCTTCTACTTCACCGCAGATCGAGCGCAATGTGGCCGACAAGTTTGGGTTCTCTTCTTCAAACCGACGATAGTCTTCCGCAGATTCGGTGCTGTACTGCTTTCCGTTCACCAGCATAAAACGGATATGCCGGGTAGTATGATAAGAATTGTAACGCACGCCGCAGCACATGCCGCTGGCATTGTTCGACAAGATACCGCCCATCATGGCCGAGCCGATGCTGGAGGGATCAGGACCGATCTTTTTCTGCAGCGGATACAACTTGGCATTGACCATGCCCCCCGTGATGCCAGGCTGCACCCGTACGCTGTTGCCGTCGTCAGCGATCAGGCAACGTTGCCAGAACTGGCTGAGATCAACGAGTATGCCGTCGGTAATGGCTTGTCCCGATAAGCTGGTGCCCCCGGCCCTGAAAACAATGGATGTATCCGTAGCGGCGGCAATAGCAAAAAAACGGCTTATCTCTTCTTCATTCACCGGCTGCACAACAACGCGCGGAATCAACTGGTAGAAGCCCGCATCAGAAGCATACGATACCCGGTCGACCAGTCTTGTTTTCATTCTCTGCGGCGGAAGAAAAGCCGCCAGTTGCTGCAACAGATCCATACGGCAAATTACTACAATGCGGGTTAGCAGGCGGCAATGATGCACCGGGCAGGCGCCCGATACAGAAAATAAATAACCAAACCGTTCTGTCGTTAATTTTGTGGCCGAAAAAACAGATCATGGATATTTCCCGCATCAGGCATGAAGGCTTGCGTTCACTGGTCACCACGGCTGAAAAAGCGGCCGCCTTTTTTGAAGACGGCATGCTGGTGGGCGCCAGCGGCTTCACCAAAGCGGGCGACAGTAAAAAAGTGCTGCCTGCCCTCGCCGACAGGGCCCGTACCGAAAAACTCCAGATCACGCTGATCACCGGCGCTTCGCTCGGGCATGGCACCGACGGCAAAATGGCCGAGGCCGGTTTGCTGCACAAGAGAATGCCCTTCCAGGTAGACCCCGTACTGCGGGCGAAGATCAACCACGGAGAAGTGCTGTTCATCGACCAGCACCTGAGTAAAACCGCCGAGCTGGTACATGGCTTTTTTCCACCGCTCGACATCGCTGTTATTGAAGTGGCTTCTATCCTGGAAGACGGCAGCATCGTACCCACTACCTCGGTCGGCAACTCGGTCAGCTTTGCGGCCCGGGCAAAAAAACTGATCCTCGAAATCAACACCTCGGTGCCCGAAGACATCTACGGTATTCACGATATTTTCCTGCAGGATAACTACCCGCAGCGAAACTATATCCCCATCAAAACACCCGACGTGCGGGTGGGCAGAAAGTCGATTCCGCTCGACCCGGCCAAAGTGGCGGCTATCGTATTCAGCGATATCCCCGACAGTCCGGCCGACATCGCCGCCCCCGATCCCAAAACCACCGCGATCGCTTCGCACCTTATCCGCTTCTTCGAAAGCGAAGTGGCGGCAGGCAGGCTCACCGACCGGCTGCTGCCGTTGCAGGCGGGTATCGGCAAAGTGGCCAACGCCGTGCTGGCCGGTATGGAGAAAAGTAATTTTTACGATCTCACCATGTATTCGGAAGTGCTGCAAGACAGTACTTTCGACCTGATCGACGCCGGTAAGCTGCGCTTCGCCTCGGCCTCATCGATCACCGTATCGGAAGCCTGCTACCACCGGATATTCAGTAACCTCGACTTCTATCGCGACAAGATCGTGCTGCGTCCGCAGAACATCAGCAATTCGCCGGGACTCATCCGCCGGATGGGCGTCATCGCGATCAATACCGCCATCGAGTTCGACATATACGGCAATGTCAATTCAACGCATATCGGCGGCACCCATATCATGAACGGGATCGGCGGCTCGGGTGATTTTGCCCGCAACAGCTACCTGTCGATCTTCGTGACCCAGTCGTCGTCGAAGCAGGATATGATCTCCAGGGTAGTACCGATGGTGAGCCATGTGGACCATAATGAGCACGATGTGGATGTGCTGGTAACCGAACACGGGCTGGCCGATCTCCGGGGACTGGCGCCGCGCGAAAAAGCGCTCAAGATCATCGGCGTTTGCACGCATCCCGACTACCGGGAGGCACTGCGCTCTTATTTTGACCGGGCTTGTGCGCGTTATGAAGGGCAAACGCCGCATATACTGGAAGAAGCGCTGAGCTGGCATATCGCCTGCCGCGACACGGGCAGCATGAAGAAGCTTCCGCAAAACATCATTTGAGGATATCCGCAGGCAGCACCTCCTCTTTGATCTTACCGTCCACCGCCTGCACAAAATAATTGTGGCTGTTCTCATTCTGCGCCACCGATCGCGCCAGCTTGCCGTTCACGAATACCAGCCCGGCCATATCGTCGCAGGCATATCCCGGCAGCATTTCCTTTTTCAGGATGGCGTCGAAATACATGGGCCGGCGGCTGGGTTCGCCATGGTAATGCGGAGAATGGCTGAACGGCAGAAAGCCGAGGCATTGCACAATGGTCAGTTTGCCGGGCCGTGAATCGGTCGATCCTTCCTTGAACCAGCACAGTGAACCGGCGCTGCCGCCGGCCAGCACAATGCCTTTTTCATATGCCTTTTTCAACACCGTATCGATGCCCTGCGCTTTCCAGATACCCATCATGTTCAGCGTATTTCCGCCGCCTACCACAATGGCATCCATACCCAGCAACTGGTCTTCGAACGATGTCTTGGTATTATATGAGCTGATATAGGTTCGCAGCACATAAGGTCGCATGGCCTCATCTTCGCAGAGCGAATACCAGCCCAGGATAGTATTGGGATTATCGCCGGTGGCCGTGGGAACAAAACATATTTTCGGATTGGCTTTACCCGTGAGCTCCATGATATAGCGGAGAAAGACTTTGTTGAATCCGCCGCCAAAAGCGAAAATGGTTTTGTTTGCGCCGGGCAGGCTGTCGTGGTCCATGGCTTTTAGCTGTAAAGTAGTGAAAGAAACTACGCATACAGATAGCCGTAATAAAAATTGTCGCATGCAGTAAGGTACGAAAAATGAAAAGGCAACAGGGGGTGCTGTTGCCTTTCAAAGACTTTAATCTTGGACGGTTAAAGTACGTGTGACCTGGTAGACGAATAAATGGTGCAGGTTCACGGCTTTACAAGGATACTTGGACAATACTACGGTTAGGTCGGTTTCGGACACTGGACTTTGGACGGTTCTTTACAGGATCTGTTGGATTTCTACACCAAAGTAACGGCGTTGGCCCGCCAAAAACAATCGAATAGTTTGTGATTCGGCTGTCAAATTTCAACTACGAAATAATACTGTAAATCAGGCGTTTCGGAAAATAACCGGCCCGATCGTATAATTACGATCGCCGCTTTTCGAGTGCTGCCGCATCGTAGCCTGCAAACGGTATTAAACAACTGGCAATCAACCCCAGCAGCGGAATAGCCGTCGTCATTATCACCGGTTTCGTATCTTTAGCTACACCAATGAAATACATTTTCACCCTGTTGATTTGCCTGGGTACCCAGGCGGCACATTGCCAGGTAACAGGCAGTTGGATAACACCTGTTGCCTGGGGTACAGCGACGGCTGTGCCCTTCACAGTGCAACCTGCTTCCAAAAAACTGTCTTTTTATGGTGTTACCGGTGTGCAGGCGGGGTTGTTCAATTATGCTTCGTTCTCGGCAGTTGCCGTTAAGCCGGTGGCTAAAAACTGGTTCGCTTTCGGCGGGCTAACCACTGCCACGCCCTATACCACCTGCACGGTCTGCCTGCCCGGTAAGAACCGGAATAATCTATACCAGGCGCAGGGCGGACTCATGTTTGTAAACGACGCCAAAACCTTTTCTGTTTCCGGCAGTATTAAGTACGGAAACACAGCTTATCCTGCTTATGGCCCTGTTTACTACCCTCCGGCAGGCCATAAAGCCTTGCCCCAATAGGAATCGTTTTCCAGTATCTCAGTTACGCTTTTATGGTGAGCACCGGTATCGGTGCATCGGTAAGCCATCATTGCTGGTTTTACCACAATTTCAGATTTATGATGGCGCTGCCTGCTGAAATTGGTCAGGCAGCAAGCTGAACTTTGTCAGTACAGGCCGCGCGAATTAATAGCACTAAAATGACAATAATACGCGTGGCGGCGACCCCATTATCTTTAGCTTTGTGCGCCGTTAAAACCCGTGTACTGCCTTGAAAAGACTATTGATCATATACGCGCTCCTGGCCCCGGCAATCATCTCTTCCGCCCAGTTGCTTCGCAAGAGAAGCACCAAGCTGATGGGCGGAAAATTCGAGATCACCGTGGTGGATAAGGATTCCCTCAGCGCAGAAAAAAATATCGACGCCATCATTGCCGAAATCAGCCGCATAGAAAACCTGATCTCCGACTGGATACCGACCACGCAGGTGTCGCAGGTGAACCAACACGCAGGCATTAAAGCGGTGGTGGTTGATCGCGAGCTTTTCGAGCTCGCACAAAGAGCGCTACGGCTCTCGCAACTGACCAACGGCGCTTTTGACATCAGCTTTGCGGCAATGGACCGTATCTGGAAATTCGATGGATCGATGAACGAAATGCCCTCACCCGAAGCCATTCGCCAATCGGTGGAAAAAGTGGGTTACCGGAATATCATCCTCGATTCGGCACAATGCTCCATTTTTCTCAGGCTACCCGGCATGAAGATCGGCTTCGGCGCCCTCGGCGAGGGCTATGCGGCCGACCGTTGCCGCGAGATGATGCTGGCGCGCGGTGTGCAGGCAGGGATCGTGAACGCCACGGGCGACATGAGCACCTGGGGGCGACGGCCCGACGGCAAAGACTGGAATATCGGTATTACCAACCCCTTTGAAAAATGGTCGCTGATCGCCGTTGTTCCGCTGAAAGGAGGTTCGGTAACCACCTCGGGCAACTATGAAAAATACGTGGAATTCAACGGCAAAAGGTATTCGCATATCATCAATCCCGCTACCGGCTACCCCGCTACGGGCCTGACCAGTGTTACCGTGTTCGGTCCCGGTACCGAAGCCGCCAACGGATTCAGCACCTCGCTGATGGTATTGGGCGAGAAAGCCGGGCTGCAGCTTATCGAACAGTACCCCGACTATAGCTGCATCATGATCACCGACAGAGGAAAGGTGATCACCTCAAAAAATTTCCGGCTTAAAAAGCTCCGGAAAAAAATCCGTCGTTAATATCTATTTCTTCAGTATTTCATCCAGGAACAGCAGGGTGTGCTGCCAGGCTCTTTTGGCCATCACCTCGTTGTAATCGGGCGACTTCGGGTCGGTGAACGTATGCTTTGAGTTGGCATAGGTGATCACCTGCCAATCGGCCTTGCCTTCGTTCATCTCGGTGGTCAGCGCGGCCATCACTTCAGGCGTTACGCCCCGGTCGTCGGCGCCGTTCTCGACCAGTATTTTTGCAGTGAGGGGGCCGTTGGCCCGGCCGGCGTCTTTCGACAACCCGCCGTGAATGCTCACCACGCCGCGAACCGGCAAAGCGCCGCGGGCGGTTTCCAGGGCGCCGGTACCGCCGAAGCAATAACCGATAACAGCCAGCCGGCCGGGATCGGCGCCGGCTTTTTTCAACTGGTCGAGCGCCAGCGATATCCTTTTCTGGTAAGCCGCATAGTCATTCTTGTAATTACCCGCGATTTTCGCCGCCGCCGCATTATCTGCCGGGACATTCCCTTCGCCGTAGATATCTGCCACAAAGGCGATATAGCCCTGCTTTTCGAGGTCTGCTGCCGCCATTTTTGCCTCCTCGTCGATTCCTTTCCAGGCAGGCAGGATAACTACGCCCGGCAGTTTTCTGCCCGCATTCGAAGTTACCAATCCGTTCAGCGCCTGTGAACCATCGGCGTACTTAACCGGTTTGAGCGATTGTGCTTCTGCCGAAGCAGCTATGTATAATGCAGCCATGCACAGACAAATAAATTGCTTCATAATGATCTTTTTTGACCGGAACCCTACTAAGGTACGCAAAAGATATACCCGGCGATTTTGTGCATGCTGAGGCGCATGGTCGTCGCCCGAAAATAGGGTTTGGTCTATAAACCCCCGCCGCATAGTCCATTTAATAAATTGCTAACGCCGTCATGCATTTATTTAGAGGGCTAAAATAGTCCACCATGTACAAAAAAGCAGTATTGACCTGTTTGCTGGCCACCGGTCTCGCGGCCGGTTCACTGTATGCCCAAAGCAAGCAGGGGCCACCCCGGAGAGATCCGGAAGAGATGTTCAAAAAGCTCGACACCGACGGCGATGGCAAAATCAGCAAAGAAGAGGCCGATAAGGCCGAACACAAGATGATCAAAGAGCATTTTGCTGAAATCGATACCAACGGCGACGGCTATATCAGCAAGGATGAGTTCAAGGCTTTCCGGCCGAAACGACCGCAAGGCGGCAAAAAAGACTGAGGAATAACCCGGGCAACGGGATGGCCGTCCCGGGTATTTCTATTTCCAGGTAATGGTGGCTGTGCGCGTAGCCGGGCGGCCCAGGGGCTTTATTTCCATTAGTCCGCCGGCTTTCCCGCCCAGCGGGATAAACCGGAATGGTATATTCTCCTTCACAGCCGGCTTTAAAGCGCTGGGAATATATACCAGGTTGGGCACCTTGGTTTGTCCGTTTTCCTGCCACACAAGCGAAATGCCGTTCTTCTTTACCTGTTGTTTTACCAATGTACCAGCCGCCGCCTGCATATAAGGGCGCAGCAGCGCTTCGCTGAAATAGGCCTCAATTTCGAGTCCGTCGAAATAATCCCAATAAAAGTCGCCTGCCAGCAGCGAGTCAATCTGCGCGGTCATCAGCTTTGCCGCATTCACGACCTGCTTTCCGCCGCTGTAAAAAGCGCCCCATTCGCCGATCAGCAGGGGCAGCTCCAACTTTTGGCGCATCTGCGAGAGGCCGGCGAACATAAAGGAGAGGCGACCCGCATCCGCTTCGCCGGCCTGGTCGGTATCGAGCACGATATCATATAAATGCGGCATATAGCCCTGCTGCCGGCCGGCGCCCGCCACGGGCGTTATGTGTGAAGGAATGCCGTTGTTGCTGGATACGCTGGGCTCCCAAAACAGTATGTGGTGCTCATTCACCCGGCGGATGGCCACAGCCAGTTTCGTATAAAAGGGCTGTAAGCTTTGTTCCTCGAAGCGCCGGTACACCGGCTCCATGCCCTGCAAAACACGTTCAAATACTTCCCGGCCGGTAAGCGTTTTCAGGATAAAGCTCTTGCCTTTTTCGTCCATCCACATGGCCGACACTTCTTCTGTCGTATATACCTTACCGTTAGCAGTCCGGTTGAGATAGCCGGTCACTTCCGATATCATCGTTTGCAGGGCTTCTTCCACGCCGGATCCGATAAAAGGTTCGTTCATCAGGTCGAACCCGACGATATGCGTGAAGTGCCGGTACCTGCCCGCCAGCATGGTCCAGGTGCGGATATAATGATCCTGCACCCCGGTTCCGTCGGGCGCGGGTGTGTTCTTCCAGAAATTATCGAACGCAGTCTGCACTGCGGGACTAATAAAATAAGCATCGCTCCAGGTGCCGCCGGTATAATGGGGTTTTCCTTCATCAAGGGTCGCCCAGAGCGGTGCGCCATTGCCGAATTTTTCGCCGAACAGGTCCTGGTGCATATCCAGTATTACATACAGTCCCTGCTGTTGCGCATGAAGTACCCGTTCGTCGAGATTGTGCAGGTAAACGCTGTCGTAACGACCGGGCGATGGTTCCAGCGCCGACCAGTTGATGCCCAGCCTGACGGCATTGTATCCCCAGCGTTTCATATCGGCAAAGGCCTTTTCCGAGCCCTGCACGATATAGTTGGCCGATTTGTCTTTATTCACATAGTTCAGCCCGCGCAGTTGCAGCATGCGCCCCAGGCTGTCGCGCAGCAGCCTGCCGTCTCTTTGCACATATCCCTGCTGCCCTGCCGCGGGCAGAAAGTACCCGGCTAACAGCAGCACCACAAAGAGAAATAATGGCGAAAGAAACACCGTCTTCCTGTTATTCGGCATAGCCCTTTGATTGTTCCCGAAAATACAGTTCTGCATGAAGTACCCGTTTCAGTTTTGCCAATAGTAAAAGCGGTCAAAACTATCGCAGATTTTTCAAATGGCAGAATGACCTTATTCTCCGTGCTTAGACGAATGAAGGGAGACACCGGGCATACTAACGGCAAAAGCCGGTGCAGGCAGGCCTTCTTCGTTGTAAAGAGAAGGCATATATGTTTTTTTCCAGCCGTAACGGATATGGCGGGGCGAGCGTACAGCGGGATGCCACAGCACTGCCTTATTGTTCTGCACCCGGTTATATGCCGGATAATACACGCCATCGCTGCCGGCTATCTCCACGTCGGTCCACCGGTCGCCTTTTATTACAAGACGCGTCGTTTTTCCGTTGGTATCGAACACAACCTGTATCGAATCGCCGGTCGCCTGCAGGCTGTGCACTACCGGTCCCCGGTACACTATATTTTCATGATAGGTAGCTGCCAGCGCCATAGCAGCCAGTCTTTCGCCCACCGGTTTTTTCTCCCGCGGATGCAGATCGGCAGAATCGCAGATATCTGCTGTCACCACCATCCCCGAATTTTCTATTTGGGAAGTGGCTTCCAGTTGCTTTTGCTTCAGCACAGGCCAATGCGGGCCCCGGTTCCAGCACGGAAGCTGTACCACGTAAAACGGCATCCGGCTTTGCTTCCAGGCAGCGCGCCAATCGTTGACCAGGAGGGTCAGCAGGCGGTCATAATGCGCCGCATCGGCCAGGTAATCGGCATTGGATTCTCCCTGGTACCATATAACGCCTTTTATCGCGAAGGGGATAATGGGGCTTAACATGCGGGCAAACAATTCTCCCGGCTTTCCAAACCTGCCGGCCAGCATCCATTCATCCGGCAAAGGCTCGGGTGGTTGCCTGGTTTTCCCGCCGTCTTTCCAATAGAGATAGGCCTGCCGCTGGTATTCGTTTATGGCATCTTTGTGGATTTCATAGAGCTGGTTGTAGCGGCGGATCAGTGTATCGCCGTTGGCGCTTGCAAGGGTCATCCACTCCTGCACCGGCGAACCGCCGGCGCTGATATTGATCAGGCCAACGGGAACGCCTAACCGCTGTTGCAGCCTTTTGCCGAAAAACCAGGCTACCGCCGAAAAGGAAACCCTGGCAAGCGAATCGGCTTTTTGCCACACGTGCAGCTTCAGGTGCTGGTCATACAGGTGGTTGTCGCTGTATAGGCGGATGCCTTCCATCGCCGGACTTTCAATTTCTTCCCGGCCGCCATCCACGCCGAAAAAAGGATCGGTGACGGTTCCCAGCGACATCACCATATTCGACTGGCCCGAACAGAGCCACACTTCTCCTACCAGTATATCTTCCAGTGTGATCTGCTGCTTTCCCGATATGACTTCCAGCTTTCGGGGCTCAAAAGAAGCGGGTAAAGGTTGCAGGGTAAGCTTCCAGCGGCCCTGCCCGTCGGCCTTTGTTGTGACCGACTGTTTTCCAAAACGTACTTCAACCGCAGCGCCCGGCAGGCATTCACCCCAAACAGGAACGGAAGTGCCGGCCTGCAATACCATGTGGTCGGAGAAAATTGCAGGCAGCGACAGCGGCGTTTGAACGGGCGATACCGTAGTGCTACCACCGGCGACCTCCCTTGAAAAAGCAGCCGGTGTGACCCATGATAAAAAAACGGCGATGGCAAAAACTCTTTTCACTTTTCGGGCTATTAAAGTAGTGCAAACAGGTGTCAGGGTTTCACGACACGCAACCAGGCATCGGCCATCAGCCTGCAGCCGGGCACGCTCGGGTGAACACCATCGAAGGTCCAGTACGATGCCGGCGCCAGCTTGACTGCCTGGTCGAACACAGCCTGGTAAGGTATGAAGCGGGTTTTGTATTCGGTTGCCAGGTCGCGCGCTATCTTCCTGTATTGGTCGAAGGCGGGGTACCATTGCGGCGTTACGGCCTGAACGCCCGCCACTGCAAAAGGTTCGCCGATAATGATGCTGATACCCGGCAGGGCTTTCAGGGTGCGGTCGAGCAGCTTACGGTAGTCGGTAAGATAGGTCTCTGCAGTGCCTTTATAACCGTTGAGCAGGCTATGCCAGTAGTCGTTCACGCCTACGAGTATGCTCAGCACCGTTGGCTTGAGCGCCAGGCAAT
Source organism: Flavihumibacter sp. (assembly GCA_039811405.1). Lineage (GTDB taxonomy): Bacteria > Bacteroidota > Bacteroidia > Chitinophagales > Chitinophagaceae > Flavihumibacter. The sequence continues at coordinate 19,127 of JBDHYM010000027.1, forward strand.
CTTCCTCCCACCGGTCGGCGAGCTGGTACACTTTATCGCCGCTAATGCCGCGGTTGAATACCTTCAGCTTTTTCTGACGGGCTTTAAAAAGTATTTCCGAGCCGGCAAGCATCGCATAACCCGCTCCCAGCGAATTGAAATCATTGTATTCTTTTGTTCTGTCGGCGTTCTCAATATTAAAATTCGGCGGCTTGCGGTCGCGCCCGAAATCGGTAATGGAATCACCCTGGAACAGGATCACGTCTCCGGTTTTCAATTCCACCTGCCGGGGACTTTGAGTGCCGAAAGCCGCTGAAACGATGGCGGGTATGCCGGCAGCAGCGACAGCAGTCAACGAGGTTGCTTTCAGAAATTCTCTTCTATTGTGCATAACGATGGTTTCGGTTAAAGGTGCGATTTTTGTTTCATGCCATTAGCTATTTGACAAAACTGCATTTTTACTGTTGAACAGGGCGGCAGCGCCGATGAGCGCTGCATTTTCACCAAGCTGCGCAATCTTGACGGGTACATCTGTAAAACCGCCGGTAAAGGCAGGCAGAAAATAGCCGGCAGCGCGGGTAATATTTCCGCAAAGAATGAGCAGGTCGGGCGCCAGTTGACGCAGTGGCTGCTGAAGAAATTCGGCCATATGAAGGCCGAATTCGCTGAACACCTGAACGGCCGTCTCATCATGCGGCAGCAAGGCAGCCAGTGCTTTCACATGCATGATATCCTTTCCTGAAAGCTCCCGGTATCGTTTCTGAAACCAGCGGGTCGACAAATAATCGTCGGCGATGCTTTCCTTAAACGGGCTGCTGCCATAGTTGAGGTCAACCGCCGTGCCATTGCTGCAACAGGCCGACCCAAACCCGGTGCCGAGCGTAACACCAGCTACTTTGCCGTATCCCCTGCCGGCCCCCGCCAGCGCCTCGCCGGCAATGGTCGCCTCTGCATCATTTCTGAAAAGCACGGCATCGGCTCGTATGCCAAGAAAGCCTGCAAATGCCTGCTTTATATCCATACCATAGATCGCCTCGTATTTGTTCAACCCCTTGATATAGCTGATGCCCTTCGGGTAATCGAAGGGGCCGGGCATAGCCACACCGACCATGTTAAGCGGATGTTTTGCCCTACTTGTCACCGACAGCAGCGCCATTTGCCAGCGGTCAAGTATTTCAGCAGCAGTAGTCCGGCTGTCAACATCCACCCGAACGATGCTGTCTTCATCAATCGTGAGATTGTCTTTATTGCAGATGCCGGCGGTGATATGTGAACCGCCGATATCGACGGACAACACATAGGAAGCGCCTGTTTCTTTCTCAGTTATTTTCATAGTTCCTTCCAAATAAGTCTGCCGGCGGCCCCGGGGGCAGCAGCAGAACGGCCCGGTGGTTTGCCTTTGCCGCCGGGCCGTTTATTTTTTAATAACGCGGATTCTGGTCTATCACCCCGTTTGAATAATCGATCTCATTCTGGGGTATGGGAAAGAGATTGTCTCTGTCGTCGGCAAAACCCTTTCCTTTAAGCGTATTGTATTTGGTGGCGAAAGCGCGCATGATGGGGCCAAATCTTTTCTGGCGCACCAGGTCTTCGCGACGCCATCCTTCCATACCCAGCTCACACCTTCTTTCATGCCAGATCGCCTGCCTTAAAGCAGCCTGGTCGGCGGTAGTTACATCAGGCAGCGAAGCGGCGGTGGTGGCCGGTACATAAAACTGCTTGCTCCGCAGCGGGTCTTTGGCCGGCGTATTGCGGGCACGCCTGCGCACCTGGTTCAGGTAGCCCAGGGCTTCTCCGCCCTTTCCATTTTCATTGAGCGCCTCGGCAAACAGCAGCAGCACATCCGAATACCTGATCATCCGGATATTGTAGGAAACCATCCAACTATCAAAGTTCAACCGGAGGTATTCGGGAACAATGATCTTCCTGTCGCCCAGGTCGGTGGGCGACAAAGAGTTGTCCTGGTCTTGCGTAGTCGGCGAATCGTTGATAAAACGATCGCCGGTGCGGGTGAAGGTGTACGTTATGCGCGGATCGTCGGCATCAAATTCGTCGTAGAGGTCTTGCGTGGGCAGGTGAAAACCGTAACCGGGATAACCGGCCGTGGTGCGGGTACAGAAAAACAGCGGTATGTTGGTACCAAGAGGTACGTTCCGGTCGAAAACCTTGTTGTTGATCTCGAAAACCGATTCCGCGGTATTGTCCGTGCGCCAGTTCTCGCCATAGTCGGCATTCAGCGAATACACACCCGATTCCACCACCTTGCGCAATGCATTTTCCGCATCGGTATATTTCTGCTGGAACATATAGATCTTCCCGAGAAGCGTATAGGCGAGTCCGCTGGTAACGCGATACTGGTCGGCCGCATCATATTCATTCTTCTTCGGCAGTCCTTCGGCGGCTTCGGTCAGGTCTTTGGCAGCCTGGGCAAGCACTTCCTCCTGGCTGGAGCGGGGTGTGCTGGTCGCTTCTGCCGGCGTAAGCGGTTTCAGCGCCAGGGGAACGCCGCCATATATGGTCGCCAGGCTGTAATAGCCGAACCCGCGAAGCAGCTTGGCTTCCAGGATATACCGTCCTATTTTTTGCTGGTCGCCCTCGGCCGACGGACCGTAGGTAATGACCTCATTGGCCCGCGAGATCAGTTTAAAGAGAATGCTCCACCGAACGTTCGCAACGTCATTGGAAGGGTTCATCGTAAAATTCGCCACGTCTGCCAGCGGTGCGTAGTCACCTTCGCTGGCGCCGCCCTTCCATGAATCGTCGGTGGAAATATCACCGACAAAATAATGGTTCTTCGCATATTCATTCCAGGTTTGCCTGAGCTGCAGGTACACCCCGGTCAGCGCTTCCTCTATCTGGTCGTCGGTTTTATAAAAGGTCTCGTTCGACTGAACGCCATATACCGGCTTCTCGATAGACGATTTATTGCAATTGCTGGCGGCGGCAGCAATAAGTATTAGTGTAAAAAAAGCTGATGTCTTTTTCATGGTCGTACTCATTAAAATTGAATATTAATACCCGCCAATACAGTTCTTGACGATGGATACCTGATGGGATCATAGCCAAGGTTAAGCGCGTTGGCCGCACCGATTTCAGGATCCATGCCCGAATACTTGGTGAGGGTAAACAGGTTTTGCCCGCTGACATATACCCGGCACGAATTCAGCAGCTTCGAGTTCTGCAGTATATGAGACGGCAGCGTATATCCCAACTGGATGTTCTGCAGCCGCATAAAAGACCCTGATTCCACCCACCAGGTCGAAGCCCGGTAATTGTTATTGGCATTCAGCAGCGAGGGCTTGGGATAGGTGGCCTGGTCGCCTTCCTTGAACCAGGCTTTCGTATAGGCATCTTCGAGCGAGTTGGAAGCGCCCGGCGCACTCAGCCCTTTCAGACCGTTCCACAGATCGTTACCCAGCGTTCCCTGGAAAAAAGCGGAGAAGTCGAAGTTCTTATATCCCAAGGCAATGTTGAATCCGTAAATCAGGTCGGGATGCGGGTTGCCGATATAGGTTCTGTCTTTATCGTCGATAACGCCATTGTGATCAAGATCGGCGAACTTGAAATCACCGGGGGTGGCATTGGGTTGAATTTTCTGCCCGTCGGGCCCTTTATACCCGTCAATTTCCGCCTGGTTCTGAAATACACCTTCCCATACCCATCCGTAAAACCTCGACATGGGACCGCCTACTTCGGTTTTGCTCACGTTACCGTATAGTGGACGGTTCCCGCCGTCAAGCGCCGTTACCTTGTTCTTATAGAACGAAGCGTTTGCACCGACCGAAAGGCTCAGCTCACCCACATGAGTGCGATAATTCGCCGCCATTTCAAAACCGCGGTTCTCTATGCTTCCCGCATTGGAATACGGGTTGTTGGGGTAGCCTGAAAAAACGGGCAGCGGCGGTTGCAGCAACATACCCTT
>JBDHYM010000028.1:0-22608 GCA_039811405.1 Flavihumibacter sp.
GAGGTAGCCTGCAGCGAAGCGCTGGCCAGCATTTCTGCATTGGGTGCATGGCCGATCATCAGCATCTGCATCGGTGCAATAACGGCAAAAGCAACCGCGCCCGTCAGGAAGGTCAGTATCACCGACAGCCACAGGAACTTCGACAGCAGCGCAACGGTCAGCAACATAATGATCATGCTGAGCAGCAGCATAGAGGTGGTTTTAAGCGGAGAGAACCGGTCGGCCAAACGGCCGCCTATCAGGTTTCCGACGGCCATGCCCGAGCCGGCGACCATCATCACCAGCATCATCCGGCTGGCGGGTACACCCGATACTTCGGTCATCAGCGGCGCGATATAACTGATCCAGGCAAACATGCCGCCGGTGCCGATGGAAGAAATGCCTACGATGGTCCAGAAAGCAGGGCTCCTGAACAATTGAAGACTTTCCCGTATCGACGTGTTCTGATCGTTTTTTACATCGGGCAGCCATTGACGTATGCTGATGGCCGTTATCCACGCAACCAGGGCAACGATACCGAAAGAAATACGCCAGCTAAACTGGTGCCCGATCCAGGTGCCGAGCGGTACACCGATCAGGTTGGCAACGGTAAGTCCTGCGAACATTACCGAAACAGCCCGCGCCTCGCGGCCGGGCTGGGCCAGCTTAGCGGCCACTACCGCGCCCACGCCGAAAAAGGCGCCATGCGGCAGTCCCGAAAAAAGCCGGGCTATCACCAGGGTAGTATGGTTGGGCGACAATGCGAAGAGGCCATTGAACAGCCCGAACATCGCCATCAGTACCATCAGTATTTTTTTCGGCGGGTACTGTGCGGCTGCCATTACCATCAGCGGCGCACCAATCACCACGCCCAACGCATAGAGCGAAATGAGGTGGCCCGCCACGGGAATGGATACATGCAGTGAACTGGCCACATCGGGCAATACGCCCATGATCATAAACTCGGCCATGCCGAGGCTGAGGCCGCCAAGCAACAGGCTGATGAGCCCGGGCTGGAGGTCGAATTTTTTTTGTTTTGCTGTTTCCACCTTTTGCTTCTCTGCCGGCGAATGGCCGGCAGGCTTCTCTGTGACGGTGGCGGCTTTACGCGCCGGCACAGCGGTGTAAAATGTCCTTTTGGACGTATGGGGGAAAAATGTTTGTGTCATATTCATTGGGTTATAGCACTTTAAAACGCCCGGAGGCGATTACCGGCTTTGCCAAAAGCCGGTGTTGTTTATTTAAATGATCCGAACGGGCTTGCCCGATTGCATCACTTCCGATACCAGCCCGCGGTCATAACCCTGCGGTGCTGAAATAAGCACCAGGTCGATGTCGCGGTCAGCGACAATCTCGTCGATCCCTTTTACCAGCTCGGCATCAGGATACAGCGTTCTTGCCAGCCCTTCGGATAAGGTTCCTTCAATTAATACCTTTCTGAGGTGATAGCCGTGGAAATGGCCGGTCGAAGGCATTTTAAAGATCTTGCCCGACTTGCTGCATTCCACCAATCCGATGTTCTTAAACGTGTTCATTGTAATGTGGTTTTAAAGCGGCAGCATTACGTTAAGAATAGCAAAGTTAATTAAAATGGTTTAATCGATTAAACCGTTAACCATATAATAACGTTAAAGCCGTAATATTGTTGTCTCAATTGCCTGAACGAGAAGCTTCTATGAAAAGAACAAGCCTGAAAGACATTGCCCAGCGGGTAGGCGTTTCCACCGCCCTGGTTTCTTATGTATTGAATAACAAGAAAGAAGGGCGTATCAGCAAGGCCATTGCCGAACGTATCCGTGAAACGGCCCGGGCCATGAACTATCGCACCAATCAGATTGCTAAAAGCCTGAAAACCAATAAAACAATGACCATCGGCCTGGTGCTGGCCGATATTTCCAACCCTTTTTCATCGGCCATTGCGCGGGTCATAGAAGATGCCGCCAACGAATCGAGATACACCGTGCTTTTTGGCAGCGCCGACGAAAACCCGGAAAGATTCCGCCGCCTGGTCGATATTTTCCGCGACCGGCAGGTAGACGGACTCATTCTCCTGCCGCCCAACGGGGTAGGGGAAGACATCCGCCGGCTCTATGAGCAGCGGGTACCTTTTGTTCAGCTCGACCGGTACTACCCGGCCTCGCCCGGCAATGTAGTGGCACTCGATAATTTTACCGCTGGGTTCGACGGCGCTTCATTGTTGCTGTCGACCGGCCGTTCCAGGATCGGGTTGATCGCATTTGAATCACAACTCTACCACCTCCGCCAGCGTAAGCTGGGCTACCAGCAGGCATGTCTCCAGGCAGGTATTCCACCTGAGCCATCGCTGGTGGCGGAACTGGGGGTCCACCAACTCGAAAAAACGGTGCCGGCCGCGATCGACAAGCTGCTGAAAAACGGCGCCGACAGCCTGTTTTTTTTGTCCAACACCTTATCGGCCATCGGCCTGCGCCACCTTAACCAGCTACCCATACGGGTTCCCGATGACCTCGCCGTGGTAAGCTTTGACGAAAACGAGCTGCTCGACCTCTTTTATGCGCCGCTTACCTACCTGCAGCAGCCACTGGAGCAGATGGGACGTAAAGCCATTGAAATACTGCTGGCGGCTATGGAAAATCCGCAACACATTACCCGCATCAATTTCCCCGCTACCCTGGTACGCCGCCGTTCGGCCTGATGGCACGCTTTTTTTCGACCCCGGCTAAACAATTATTATGGAAAGCTGGAAAGAAAAGCTGGAAGGAAACTGGAACGTGCTTAAAGGAAAGATCAAACAGGAATATGCCAACCTGACCGATGATGATCTTGCCTATCAGCGTGGCAAAGAAGACGAATTGCTGGGTCGCATTCAGAAAGCGTCGGGCAAAACAAAAGACCAACTGAAAGAGTGGATCGATAAACTCTGACAAGAATCAGTTGCACAACAGATCCGGATCAGGCATCGGTGATCCGGATCTTCGTAGTTTGAACAAAACGAACGATATGAAAAAGCCGAAAAATGCCGCCGCTGTTCCGGATAAGCCGAATCTTCCGGATAGCAATAACCCGAACATCGCCGATAACAAAGAAGAAGCCATTGAGTCGGAACTGGCCAAGATGGATTACCCCGCCAGCGAAGATATCATGAGTCCTGCCAGCGGTGCTAAAAAGCTGCCGCACAAGGAAACTCGCCGGCATAGTCTCGACGACGGGCTCGACGTACCGGGCGCCGACCTCGACGATGAGATGGAAGACATCGGTGAAGAAGACGAAGAGAACAATTATTACAGCCTCGGCGGCGATAACAACGACTAAACATAAAAGCGTATGCGGGCAATCTGGACAGGTTCTATTGGCTTCGGACTCGTAAACATACCAGTCAAAATGTACAGCGCCGTAGAATCAAGCACGCTTGACCTGGATATGCTTGACAAAAAAGACCACGCCAATATCCGTTTTAAACGGATGAATGAAAAAACGGGTAAGGAGGTGGCCTGGGAAAACATTGTTAAGGGGTACCTGCTCAACGATAAGTATGTAGTGCTTGACAAGGCGGATTTCGATAAGGCGAGTCCGGAGAAATCCACCCATATTGAGATCACTGAATTTGTCAATGTAGAGGAGATCGATTCCGGTTATTTTGAAATGCCGTATTACCTGGAACCCGACAAAACAGGCGCCCGGGCCTATGTGCTGTTGCATGAAGCGTTGAAAAGGTCAAAGAAAGGCGGTATTGGCACACTGGTAATGCATGGCCGGGGGCATCTCTGCCTGATAAAAGCGCAGGAGAAGTTGCTGGTGCTGAACCGCATTCGTTTTGAGCAGGAGATCCGGGATCCGGCAGCATTGAAAATCCCGTCTGCCAGGGCCAAACCGGCCGAAGTAAAGATGGCGCTGGACCTGGTAAGCCGGCTCACGAAAAAATTTGATATCAGCAGGTATAAAGATGATTATTCGGATAAGCTGATGAAGCTGATACGCGCCAAAGTAAAAGGGAAAAAGATCCCGGTGGCGCCTATGAAGGTAGTGCATTCACGTGCAAAAGACCTGATGGAGCAGCTCAAGGCAAGCCTGGCAGCGCCCACGGCCAGGCGAAAAGCCTCATAGCCTATGAGCCTGTCTGCATACAATAAGAAGCGGAACTTTGGCCAGACACGCGAACCCCGGGGTAAAGCGGGTGAGGCCGGTACCTTTCGCTTTGTGGTACAGGAGCACCATGCCTCCCGGCTGCATTGGGACTTTCGCCTTGAATTAGGAGGTGTATTGAAAAGCTGGGCCGTGCCCAAGGGACCGGCCATGGAACCCGGCGATAAACGGCTGGCGGTGCGCGTGGAAGACCATCCGGTCAGCTATATTGACTTTAAAGGAACCATTCCCAAAGGCAATTACGGAGCGGGTACCATAGCCATCTGGGACAAAGGTTATTTCACACCTGTCGATAAAGAGAGTGCACCCCTGTCTGAAAAGCAGGCCCTGCAATGGCTGAAGAAAGGAGAGCTGAAGCTGCAGCTCCACGGAAAAAAGCTAACAGGGGAATACGCGCTCGTTGATATGCACAAAGGAGAGAAGAACTGGCTGCTGATAAGACACAAAACCAGGTCCACACCCCCTGCCGGTAATACCAATGCAAAGCCCATTCCTCCCATCCGCCATGCCAAGGGCCGGAAATTTAGTAACTACATACATCCCATGCTCGCCAGCATCACCCCGTCTGCCTTTGACGATCCAGACTGGCTTTTCGAAATAAAATGGGACGGTTACCGGGCCATCGCAGAAACAGGAAAAAAGGAAATACGGTTTTATTCACGCAACGGCCTTGATTTCAGCGAAAGGTTCCCGGCCATTTATGACGCGCTGCAGGCCTTTGATAAAAAAGCGGTGCTGGATGGGGAAATTGTATTGCTGAACGAAAAAGGGCTGCCTGATTTTCAAAAGCTGCAGAATTATGAGTCGCACAGAGGCCTGCCCCTGGTCTATTATGTATTCGATATGCTGGAGCTGGCGGAAAAGGACATGCGTGGGCTGCCGCTGGCAGACAGGAAAAAGCTGTTGAAGAAATACCTCGGGCGAAAGAAGATCATTCAATACTGCGACCACATCGAAGAAAGGGGCATCGATTTCCTCGCGCAGGCGAAAGCCGGTGGATTGGAAGGCATTATTGCCAAGGCCAAAGACAGTACCTATACCGACGGGTATCGCAGCAGGCAATGGCTGAAGATCAAAAATATACAGAGCGCCGAAGCCGTTATTGTTGGCTATACGGAACCGAAAGGCTCCCGGACAGGTTTCGGGGCGTTGGTGCTGGCAGGCAGAAAGGGAAAGAAATGGATCTACCGCGGGCATGTTGGAACTGGTTTCAGTCGCCAGGCATTGTCTGTCCTGAAAAAGGTGATGCAGCCGCTGGAGACCCCTAAAATGCCTTTTGAAGAAGCACCTGCGGTAAACGGAAAAGTGACCTGGTTGCAGCCAAAGCTGCTGGCCGAAGTGGCCTATACAGAAATGACCAGCGACGGCAGTTACCGGCATCCGTCTTTTTTGCGCTTACGTGACGACAAACCGTCTTCCCAATTAAACGAAGAAGCCGATATGCAAGCGAAACCCGGCTCAGCCCGCAAAGGATTGGTGCTGACCCATACCGACAAGATATACTGGCCCGCGGAGAAATATACCAAAGGCGATTTGCTGGCTTATTATGAAACGATGGCTAAGTATATACTTCCGCATCTGAAAGACCGGCCGCTTTCGCTCAAACGAAACCCGAATGGCATCAAAGACAAGGGTTTTTTTCATAAAGATGCCGGTGAGCATGTTCCTCCGTTTGTGAAAGTATTCCCGGTGGAAAGCGAAAGCAGCAATAAGATCATCGATTATATTGTCTGCAATAACCCCGAAACCCTGTTATATGTGGCGAACCTCGGCTGCATTGAAATGAACCCCTGGAACAGCACCATTCGCAAACCCGGTAACCCGACCTGGATGGTGATCGATATCGACCCATCTCCCGAAAACAGCTTTAAACAGGTGGTTGAAACAGCCAGGGCCGTAAAAGAGATCACCGATAAAGCGGGCATCGATAGTTATTGCAAAACCTCGGGCGCCACCGGCCTGCATGTTTATATACCCTTTAAGAATGCTTACCGATACGATCTTATAAGGGATTTTGCACAGGTAGTGGCTGCTATGGTTCAGGAACTGCTGCCACGGTTCACCACACTGGAACGGTCGCTGAAAAAACGCGGCGACAACATTTATATCGATTATTTGCAGAACCGCCCGGGGCAAACGCTGAGCTCGGCATACAGTGTACGGCCTGTACCCGGCGCGCAGGTGTCTGCCCCGCTCGAATGGAAAGAGGTGAACGCCCGCCTGGAACCGGGGCAGTTCACGATGAAGAACATGCTGAAACGGGTAGAGAAAAAAGGTGATCTTTTTGCACCGGTGCTGACAACAGGAACTGATCTGGCCAGGGCGTTAAAAAAGCTGCAGGGCTGATTTGATCCGGGGTGGGGCAGTATTTCCGCTCATTGCCGCTGTTGCCGATTTTGTTTCGCACCATTTACGCGACTGAATGACAATATTTTTCTACACTTATTTCAAATTCAACGCCCTTACCTGCCATTCTGCGGGAACCTGCCGGTAATTAAGAAACAGCTGCGGCCAACTGTAGCTTTTATTGCCCGGTTTTAACAGTTGCTTACGGGCTGGCACCGATATTTTACAAAGAAGGGAAACAGTATGTATGAAATATCTATCGATCGCGGCAGGCCTGGCATTGAGTCTTTGCCTGGCCTGCAATAACAATGAAGTAAAAGAAGCGGTGAATGAGGCCGATTCGGCCAACGAGGCCCGCGGAACATTGGACAGTGATTCTTTATCGGCCACCAATCGTCAAACCACCGACACACTGGCAAAAGTAAAAACGGATGAAAGCGGATCTGAATTCCTGGTGCGTGCAGCCGCGGGCGGCATGGCCGAAGTGGATCTCGCCAGGATGGGGAGCACAAAAGGCAACAGCGATTTCGTGCGCCGGTTTTCAGAAATGATGATCAAAGACCATGAAGCCGCCAATCGCCAGGTAGAGGCGCTCGCCACAGCGCGCACTGTTACACTTCCCGTACCTGCAGCGCCGAAAGAAGCAGATATGCTGGCAAAAGCAGCGGGGAAACAGTTTGATATAAAGTTCATGGACCAGATGGTAAAAGACCATAAGTCGACCATCGACCTGTTTAACAAATACAGCGATAAAACAAAGGATTCATCCATAAGAAGTTTTATCCAGTTAACGCTCCCTACGTTGCGCCAGCACCTTGATTCTGCGCAGGCCATTCAAAAAATACTGAAAAAGGTCGGCTAAGCGTATCGTCCGCAATTTTCCTTACCACCTAAAAACGATTGTTATGAAAAAGAACAGAATGAGCAGGCCGCGCCGCAGAGGCGACTGGTTCGACCGATATGAAAACAGCGATCCGTGCTATGGCAGAAGCGACCGCAGAAACGAACATCCTTACGGTTTCCGAAGCTATGGGAACTTCGAAGATCGCTACAGTAATCCCCGTTATAACCGGCAAAGCGACCGCCCCTTTGATTACGATTATGGCGGATACGACCGGCAATATGAATACGGTGAGGGCCGCGCCGGCAACATAGAGAGAGACTATCGCCGTGAACAGATGTGGCACCAGCGTCCATACGGGCAACATGATTATTATAATAACCCCGGGCCGGAGGGCTTTAACCGCAGGCCGAATGCCGGCCGTAACGACTGGGGAGATGACTTCGATCGCTATAATGACCGCTTTGATCAGTATCCCGGTTATGGCCGGCGATTTGATCCTTATTTTGAAGCAGCAGATGATTATGGCAACCGGTATGGCGGATGGCGCGACCGTGGTTATGCGGCAGACCGCGGCGGATGGGAAGATTATCGCCGCCACGAATACCCTTCCGGTTACCGGGGCTCCAACGAGCGGGGTAACAATGAAAAACGCGGCGGTACAACACAAAAAACGCCGTAGTTTATGGAGGCATTGATTGGATAAAAAGGATGGTGTTACAGCCATCCTTTTTTATTCGTCGCTGAGGTCGGGGCGGCGGGCAGCGGTTCGCTGCAGGGCCTGTTCATAGCGCCACTCATCTACTTTTTTCAGGTCGCCGCTCAACAGAATATCGGGCACTTTCCAGCCGCGGAAATCAGCGGGACGGGTGTACACGGGCGGAGCCAGCAGCCCATCCTGGAAAGAATCGGTCAGCGCCGAGGTTTCATCGCCCAGCACACCGGGAATCAACCTTCCGATGGCGTCGACCACTACGGTTGCTGCGAGTTCGCCCCCGCTGAGCACATAATCGCCGATGGATATCTCCAGGGTAATAAAATGATCACGGATGCGCTGGTCAATCCCCTTGTAATGCCCGCAGATGATCAGCAGGTTTTCCTTCAGCGAAAGCCTGTTGGCCGTCGGCTGATCGAAACGCGGGCCGTCGGGCGTCATATAAATGATTTCATCATACTGTCGTTCGGCCGAGAAGCTTTCGATGGCCCTGGCCAGGGGTTCGCACATCATCACCATACCCGCGCCGCCGCCGTACTGGTAGTCGTCGACCTGCCCGTATTCGTTCACCGCCCATTGCCGCAGGGAATGGGTATGCACTTCCAGCAGCCCCTTCGCCTGGGCCCTTTTCATAATCGAATGCCCCAGCGGGCTTTCCAGCAACTCGGGGATGACAGAAATAATATCAATGCGCATGGCCGCAAAGTTGAAACATTCTGACCAATCAATGATACAGGCGACCAAAGAGATGCTCCTGAAATGTCGTTTATTTGTACCGAGATTGCCATTATGAAACTATTTCAGCAAACGATTACAGCCGTTGTCATCGCCCTGGCTGTTACCGCCTGCGGCGGATCATCCACCGATCATAAAGATGCTGCCGCTGCAGGCCCTGCCCCGCGCGGCGTATGGACCAAACAGGAAGCCAATGCCTGGTATGCCAGCCAGGGCTGGCTGGTAGGCGCGAACTTTTTGCCTTCTACTGCCATCAATCAACTGGAAATGTGGCAGGCCGAAAGCTTTGATACGGCGACGATCAGCCGCGAGCTGGGCTGGGCGGCGTCGCTCGGTATGAATACCATGCGCGTGTTCCTGCACGACCTGCTGCACCAGCACGACTCGGCCGGTTTTTACCATCGCATCGATGTTTTTCTGCAGATAGCTGCCAGGCACAAGATCAGGCCGCTGTTTGTTTTCTTCGACTCCTGCTGGGATCCCTTTCCGCAATGGGGTAAGCAGCGCGATCCCCGCCCCTTCACCCATAATTCGGGCTGGGTGCAGAGTCCCGGCCAGGAAGCATTGAAAGACACTGCTTCTTATGCGCGGCTGGAGCTGTACGTAAAAGGCGTGGTGCGCAAATTTGCGCAAGATACCCGCATACTCGGCTGGGATATCTGGAACGAACCCGATAACCTGACAGGCCCTTCGTATGAGCGTTTCGAGCCGAAGAATAAGCCCGACCTGGTATTGCCCCTGCTGAAGAAGAGCTTTGACTGGGCGCGCAGCCAGCAGCCCTCTCAGCCGCTGACCTCGGGGTTATGGACAGGCAGGTGGGAGCAGCACGACAGCATGACAGCCCTCCAGCAGGTGCAGGTGGATCAGTCGGATGTGATCAGCTTCCACAGCTATGACTCCCTGCCGTTCTTCGAAAAGCGCGTAACCTCGCTGGAACAATATGGCAAACCGCTGTTCTGCACCGAGTACATGGCCCGGCCCAACGGAAGCAGTTTTGCGGATATCTTGCCGGCCGGCAAGCAACACAATATTGCCATGTATAACTGGGGATTCGTGGATGGCAAGAGCCAGACGATTTACCCCTGGGATAGCTGGACAAAGAAATACACGGGCGAACCGCCGGTATGGTTCCACGATATTTTCAGGCGCAATGGTAAGCCGTATCGTTCCGCCGAAACCGACCTGATCAAACAACTCACCGGTGCAGGCCGCTAGGCCGCCGGCAAACCAGGACAAAATGCCTGGCGAAAAAACCACCAACCATGACAGCAGCATCGCCGTTACCAATGTTGATCCGCGAATCATTTATCGAACGCTTTGGCGGCCACCCGCTTTTGGTGAAATCGCCCGGAAGGGTGAACCTGATCGGGGAGCATACCGACTACAATGAAGGATTTGTTTTGCCGGCGGCCATCGATAAGGCCACTACCGTGGCCCTTGCCCCGCGTGCCGACCAGGAGATCCATATTTATTCATACGACCTGCAAGCCCTGTACCGGGGCAGTCTGCGGGCGGTGGAACCTTCACCCATGCAATGGCCTGATTTTATACTCGGCGTGGTGCAGCAACTGCAGCAGCGGGACCTGCCCCTGCGGGGATTCAATATGGTATTCGGCGGCGATATTCCCATGGGTGCCGGCATGTCGTCGTCGGCCGCGCTGGAATGCGCTGTGGCCTATGCGCTGAACGAAGCCTTTTCGCTGGGACTCGACCGGCTGACCCTGGTAAAGCTGGCGCAGGCGGCCGAGAACCGGTTCGTGGGCGTGAACTGTGGCATCATGGATATGTTCGCCAGCATGTTCGGCAAAGAGAACCATGTGATGCGGCTCGACTGCCGCAGCCTCGATTATGAATACAAACCTTTCAATATGGAGGGTTTTCGCATTGTGTTGCTGGATACCGCGGTGAAGCATAACCTGGGGTCGAGCGAATACAACGTGCGCCGCCGGCAATGCGAAACCGGTGTGGCGATGATCAGCCGGCAGGCGGAAGGAGTAAGCAGCCTGCGTGATGTGGATATGGCCATGCTCGATCAATATGTGCTGCCGCACGATAAGGACATCTACCGGCGATGCCATTATGTGGTCGAAGAAAGGGATCGTTTATTGGGTGCCTGCGAAGACCTGGAACGGGGCGACATGAAGGCATTTGGAGAAAAAATGTTCCAGACCCACGACGGACTCAGTAAATTGTACGAAGTAAGTTGCGAAGAGCTTGATTTCCTGGTGGATGCTGTACGTGACAATGATGCGGTGCTCGGTGCGCGGATGATGGGCGGTGGTTTTGGTGGCTGCACCATCAATTTGGTAAAAGAAGAGGCGGTGGAAAAGCTGATCGCCGATGTGTCGGCGCGGTACCTGGAACACACCGGCAGGCTGATGCCCGCCTACGTGATCAAGATCGGAAACGGAACCAGTATCATTTAAATATAAACTCGATGAAAAAAACCATTGCGGCACTTTCATTCTTGGCGGCGGCAGCCTGCCAGGGCCCCGGCGGCACCGATGTAGGCGCCGGATCAGATTCAACACAAGATTCAAACCTTACCGTCGTGCATGCTCCTTTCGATTCTGCTGTTGATGGCAAACAGGTGAAATTATATACCCTCAGTAACAGGAATGGAATGAAAGTGGCCATCACCAATTATGGCGGCCGGATCGTATCGCTGGAGGTGCCGGGTAAAGACGGGAAGGTACGCGATGTAGTGGTCGGTTTCGGCACCATCAACGACTATCTCACCACCACGGAGAAATATTTCGGCGCTACCATCGGCCGCGTGGGCAACCGCATTGCAAAGGGGGCGTTTAAGATCGATACGGCCAGCTATTCTTTGTTTATCAACAACGGACCCAATTCATTGCATGGCGGCAAAGCGGGTTTCGATTCAAAAGTATGGGACGTGAAATCGGCTACCGACAGCAGCCTGGAGATCAGCTATGTATCGCCCGATGGCGAAGAGGGGTATCCCGGCACCCTTACCACAACCGTTCGTTTCACTGTGTTGCCGGAAAATACGCTGGATATCAAATATGAGGCAAGTACCGACAAAAAAACCGTGGTGAACCTGACCAATCATGCCTTCTTCAACCTGAATGGCGAGGGCAGCGGCACTATTAACAACCATTTGCTGCAGATCAATGCCGATGCGTTCACGCCGGTCGACAGCACGCTGATCCCCACCGGAAAGCTGGCACCGGTGACCGGAACACCCTTTGATTTCCGCAAACCGGTAACCATCGGCGCACGTATCTCAGCCGCCGATCAGCAACTGAAATTCGGCGGTGGTTATGACCACAATTTCGTTTTGAACGGCAAAGCGGGTACGCTGCGCCAGGCAGCAGTTGCCACGGGCGACCAGAGCGGTATTGTGATGGAAACCTGGACGGTGGAACCGGGTATTCAATTCTACGGCGGCAATTTCATGGCCGGTAAGAACACCTTCAAAACCGGTGCAAAAGATGAATACCGTACCGCTTTCTGCCTGGAAACGCAACATTATCCCGATGCCCCGAATCATAAGAACTTCCCGCCGATTTTGCTCGAACCGGGTAAAAAATATGAAACGGAAACGCAATACAGGTTTTCGGTGGTGAACTGAAAATGTTTTCCTGGGTTAGGCAAGTATTTCCCGATTTCGTAAATGGATTGATTCAATTTTGCGCGATCGTTGCCGCAAGGCTCATTGGCTTTCGGGACAGATACCCGGATGAACTATGGCCATGGCGTCGTTTGATTTGTCATTAACAGGAGAACCATGAAAAAACTATTAGCGGGCGCACTGCTGTGGATGGCTGTTGCTGCACAGGCCCAGTCAACCAATGTATTGCTGGAACAGTCGTTCTGGAAAGCCAAACCTGATGTGGCGGCGGTAAAAGCGGCGATTGAAAAAGGCAACGACCTGCTGGCTTTCACTTCGTCAGCCTTTGATCCCACTGTGCTGGCTATCAACAATGAAGCGCCCAATGCGACCATCAAATACATGCTGGAGCAACCGGGCGTTACAGTAAGCAGACTTACGCACGACGGGCGGATCTATCTGCACTGGGCGGCGAACAGGGGCAATGCCGAGATCGTGGAATACCTGCTGGCAAAAGGTGCTGATATAAACGCTGAAGATTCGCGCGGCTCTACTCCGCTTGCTTTTTCGGCGGGCCAGCCCAATGCCGCCGTGTATGAAGCCTTCTTTAAGGCAGGTATTGATCCCAAAAAGAAATACCGCGACGGCGCCAACCTGTTGTTGCTGTCGATTGCGGGCGATAAAGACCTGGTGCTTACCAATTATTTTATTAGCAGGGGGATGTCGCTCAACGATAAAGACGACAAAGGCAATACCGCCTTCGACTATGCAGCGAGGTCGGGTAATATCGACTTCCTCAAAACCCTGCAGGCTAAAGGGGTGAAATACACCAACAGTGCCCTGCCGGCAACCGGGGCGGCACTACGGGCATCGACACCTATCGTTACCTGGTGGAAGAGTTGAAAATAAACCCCTCGGCTACCAACGATGCGGGTGAAACCGTGCTACACCAACTGGCCAGGAAGCAGAAGCAGGAAGAGAATATCCGCTATTTTATCGGCAAGGGGGTTGATGTAAACAAAGCTGACAAAGACGGTAATACCGCCTTTATGCTGGCGGCCCGGGGCCGTGACCTCGCACCTCTTGAATTGTTGCTGCCAAAGATAAAAGACATCAATGCCGTGAATGCAAAGGGCGAATCGGCGCTTACCCAGGCGGTGAGGTACGGATCGGCCGAAGTGGCTGCCTTTCTGGCCGGGAAAAAAACGAATGTAAAGCTGCTCGATAAAGACGGGAATAACCTGGGTGTTTACCTGGTGCAATCATACCGGCCTGCACCCGCGGGGGGCGCCGGCGCTACGGCCGATGAGTTTACGGCGAAAATGAACCTGCTGAAAGAAAAAGGGCTTAACCTGGCGGTGCCGCAGAAAGACGGTAATACATTGTACCACCTGGCGGCCGCGCGCAATGAGCTCGACCTGCTGGAAAAATTGCAACCGCTGCAGATCGATGTCAATGTGAAGAACAAAGAGGGGATCACTGCCATGCACAAGGCGGCGATGATCGCCAAAGACGACCGCATTTTGAAATACCTGTTGTCGGTTGGTGCAAAAAAAGACATCACTACCGGTTTTGATGAAACCGCCTACGACCTGGCCAAAGAGAATGAGTTCCTTACCAGGAAAAATGTTTCACTCGATTTCTTACAATGATGATGAACACAAGAACGATACGAATATTACTGGTGCTGCTGGTAGTAACGGCGCCCTTGCTGCTGCCTGCGCAGAAAGCGGCTACCGGCAAATACAAATGCCTGGTGCAGATGACCAATTATATGGGCGAGGGCGCTTATATAGTGGTGTCGCTGATCAACAGCAAAGGTGCGTACGAGAAAACCCTGTATGTAATGGGCGATGACAAGCAATGGTATAAAACATTAAAGGAATGGCATAAGTTTTATGCATCGCGGCCCGCGAATATCAGCGCGGTCACCGGCGCATCGGTAGCAGGGGGTGATCGTAGTGTAACCGTGCTCGAGATTGAGAGCGGCAAGATCAATAACGGGTATTCGCTGCGCTTTGAAACAGCCGTGGAAGACAAAGAATATTATGTGAAAGACCTGGAAGTGCCGCTGACCACCGAAGGCCTGTCCGGTAAAACAGACGGAACGGGCTATATACGGTATGTGCGGTTCACGCAGAACTAAAGCCTAACGATGACAATTTCGGTGTGGCGATACAGCCACCTGGCCCTGGCGCTGACGGCAGCCCTTTTCTTATTCCTTGCTTCGGTAACCGGCGTGATACTGGCGATAGAGTCGGCCGGTAATAACCTGGCTGTTCCCCCATCGACTGCTCCCAACCAGGTAACGCTGGCGATGGCCCTGCCGGCGCTTGGAAAAAAATATACGGAGATCAACAGCTTGTCGGTCGATGAGCAGGGCAGGGTGAGCATTCGTGCGCTGGACGAAAACGGCGACGATGTGCAGGCGGTGATCGATCCGGCTACCGGTGCCGTGCTGGGAACAGCACCGAAGCAAAACGATTTTTACAAATGGGTAACGGCTTTTCACCGCTCGCTTTTTTTGCACGAAGCGGGACGTTTTTTTATCGGGCTGTCTGCCTTTTTGCTGATGTTGATTACCGTATCGGGGCTCGTACTGGTCGTGCAGCGGCAGGGCGGTATATCGCGCTTCTTTAAGAAGATCGTCAGAGAGAACAGCGCCCAGTTTTACCATGTAACCCTGGGCCGGCTGCTGCTGGTACCGGTCTTTATCATCGCCCTGTCAGGCACCTGGTTATCGCTCGTGCGGTTCGGTATCATTCCGGAGAAGAAAATACAGCACGCTGTACCAGCGCAGCCGGAAGAAACCGTTCGGCGGCCGGTTGATTCTTTTGCGATTTTTCAGCAAATACGCTTTTCCGAATTACGCAGCCTGGAATTTCCGTTTGCCGACGATCCCGAAGAATACTACCTCCTCAAATTGCGGGATCGTGAACTGGTAGTAAACCAGTTCGACGGCAGCATTCTCAGCGAAGAGAAATATCCTTTCAGTAATCTGTCTGCCGCCTGGAGCCTCGATCTGCATACCGGCAGAACCAGCAGTATCTGGGCGATTGTGCTGGGTATCGCCTCGCTGAATATGCTCGTGTTTATGTACACCGGCTTCGCCATCACGCTGCGCAGGCGGCGGGGTCGTATCTCCAACAAGTTTACAGCTGCCGAAGCGAAGCTGGTCATATTGGTTGGCTCGGAGAACGGCGCTACGCTGCAAGTGGCGGTCCAGTTGCACCGGCAGTTGCTGGCGGCGGGGCAGGTGGCCTACCTGGCCGAAGCAAACCAGTATGGGCTGTTTCCCCAGGTGCAATGGCTGCTGGTGTGTACATCGACCTACGGGCTGGGTGAGCCGCCGGTCAATGCTACACGCTTGCTGAAGCTGATAGAAAGTCATCCGCAGGATCATATCGTACAAACGGCGGTGCTTGGATTCGGATCGGATGCCTATCCTGATTTCTGCGCTTTCGGCCGTGAAACGCATGCGGTATTGTCCCGCCAGCCCTGGGCTCAATCTCTTATCGGATTTCATACTGTCAATAACCAGTCGACCGAAGACCTGCTGTGCTGGATCAGGCAGTGGAACAATCTCTCGGGTATAACGCTGGCTACCACGCCGGGGCTGTATAGCCAGGTGCCCGAAGGGCTCAAAAAGCTGAAAGTGCTGGAACGAACGGCGGCCGATGAAAGCAATACGTTTGCATTGACCCTGGCGCCGGCAGGGGTCGCGCGTTTTACATCGGGCGATGTATTGGCGGTGTATCCTTTAAACGACCAGCACGAGCGATTGTATTCGATTGGCCGGACCGGGAAGCAGATGCGGTTGCTGGTGAAGCTGCATCCGCAGGGATTGGGGTCTCATTACCTGTATAATCTAAACGCCGGTGATCTGATAAAAGCGCGGATTGTTGACAGCAATCATTTTCATTTTCCGGCGAAGGCGCCGGCGGTGATCATGGTGGCCAATGGCACCGGTATTGCGCCGTTTCTGGGCATGCTGGCGCAGAATACGAAAGCGGTGCCCTGCTATTTATACTGCGGTTTCCGGCGGCGAACCAGCCTGGTGGTGCAGCACGGGCAGGTGGCGACGGATGCCATGGAGCACGGTCGGTTACAGGGCTTTGCGCTTGCGCTTTCGCAGGAAGGAGACAAGTGTTACGTGATGGACCTGATCAGGCGCGACGCAGCGCAGATCGCCGGCTTTTTGCAGCAAGGCGCAGTTCTTATGATCTGCGGATCGCTTGCCATGCAACAGGACGTAGAGAAAGCCGTTCATGAGATTGTTGCGGCCCGGAATGGTCATGACCTGGCGTATTACCGGGAAAAAGGGCAGGTGATGACAGATTGTTATTAGGAGCAGCCTGTCATCACCTGCCGAACTATAGTTATTCTTCTACTGTACTGGCAGCGGCTGCGTTTTTCTTTACCGATTCAATGCCATTATCGCGTCCGGCGGCGTCCGCATACATCTGGCTGGTGCCTATTACCTGTCCATTGGAAGCTTTCAGGTTGAAATAGGGACGACCGTCTTTGGCGTTTACCCGCTCGTATTTGTTGTCGTCGCCGGCATTTTTCTTCACCGATTCAATGCCATTCAGGCAGGAAGCCTTACTGTTGTAGGTTTCGCTGGTTAAGATTGTTTGGCCGTTATCTGCTTTGAGGTTGAAGCGGAAGCCGCTGCTGGTAGTGGAAACAACAAATTTTCCCATCATGGTTGATTTAGATGATTAGCAAATCGTTTCGATAAATATATTGGAAAATGCGGGATGTTGTATGCAGGGGTTTGGTGATTTCGGTTGTATTTGCGGAATGACTGGCCAGTAATGCCCGTAATCAGCAGCAAGCATCCTAATTTAAAACAAAGAACCAAGCAGTGCAGCCAATTTTCCCGCAATCACTTCATTGCCTTTATCTGACGGGTGCAGAGCATCATATGTCATGTCAATGGCGTTTATCGGGTATGGATATTCGTCGGTGACGGGATTAAAGAGAATATTGTTGGATGCGGGATAATGGTAGTTTGTATACTTCCCGGTTTTCGGGTCTTTAAGTCGCTTGAATTTTACCGCATGCTCAATGCTAAGCGACGGTTCATGGTATAAATCAAGCACGGGTATGTTTTCATAATCACCGATGGACTGAATGGCGGCAGCTACAGCTTCCAGCGTTTGTCCGTTTTTTTCCTTGTAAGATCCCCAGGCGTTGTTGGTATAATCAAACAGGTACACAAAATCCATGCGTTGCAAGGGTGTGATCAAAACGATTTTGGCTTGCGGATTAAGTTGCCTGATTTTACTGATGATGATGCCGAAGGAACTGTTGATGGTTTTATTGTCACGACTGTTTTTATAGTCGTCGAGACTGCCGATAGGCCGGCCTTGCCACCAGTCGTTCGTACCCAGGAAAATGCTGTACACATCGGCGGTTTGTACATTTAATTCATCAAATTTTTCGGCGATGCCGCCGGAAGTCCAGCCGTTATGCCCCTGGTTGAAATAAGTGAATGAAGGCAGTTTCTCCACTACACGCGTCATATACCCTTTTTTGACACGATTGCCGGTTTCGTCGGGGTGTTCGTTCAGGTAAGTGATCGAGTCGCCGATAGCTACCCAGGTTGTTTCTTTGAGAGAAGAAAAACCGAGCAGAAGAACGCTTAAAGCGGCGAGAAGAACTACACGCATGAGGATGGTTTGATCTAAACTATAACAAATGGCCTGCCGAACCTATTTTCGGTATCAGTTGTCTTTGCGGACGGTAGCTTTTTTACCATTTGTCGCTTTGCCTTCTTGCAGAATCTCGCGGATTATCTTTTCATAAGCGATCGCATATTTCATCATGCCGATATCATTGGGATGGGTGCCGTCAACGGTGCTTTCGGTGTCGAAGCCGATAGCTTCTGCTGTCAGCAGGTAAATATTTTTCACACCTTTGCTTTGCATCATTGCGAATGCTTCTTTCAATACTTCATTCACCCATTGGTAATTTTTAGTAACGCTGGCGTCCATATTCGCGCGTATGCCGCAGCAATGTTCGGCGAAGAGTATCGGCGTTTGCGGATGCCGGCCTTGCAGCTTTTCAGTGGCGTTGAAAATGCGTTGCCGGATATCCTGCCTGCTGTACTTGCTGCTGTCGGCGAGATTCGGCAGGCAGTCGATCACATATAGCCGGGCATCAAGTTCATTTATCAGGTCTACGACGGAAGGCTCCAGGCGCCCGTTGCCGGAGAAGCCGAGGTTGATGAGCGGATAGTCCAGCTTTCTGTCGAGTATATTGGTCCACGCCAGCCCTGGCCGCGACGCGCAGCCACCTTGTAAAATCGATGTTCCGTATAATACGACAGGCTTTTCAACTGGCTTGGGCAGAAACCGGAAGCTGGCTGCAGGCGCTACGCCGACGCTGAGCCACCTGATCGTGTTATACAGCGGCAGGTATAACCTGAATGTCTGTTCGGCTGTTGCAGGCGCCAGGTTGTTGAAACGATATTCGATGGTATCGCCGAAGCGCCGGGTGCCGCTTGCCCATTGCCACCCGCTGTTCGTTTCCGCGGCGTACAGGTCGAGACCGCTGACGCCGGTAGCGGGCATGTGATCAAATGCGCGGGTGCCCTCAACTGTATACCGCACAATGATATTGGCGGCGTTGGTAGTGAAGCCGAGCCATTCGCCGGCACTGTTGCGCGACAGATCCCACACTTCCTTGCGTACCGATTTTTCCGCCCGTGCTGGAAAACGGTCGTAAAACCGCGCCGCCTCAGTCGGCCATGCCTGTCCACCGACAACCGCAAATTTCTCATCGGCCGGATTCCTCCATTGGTATTGCGCTGCGGATTGTGCAGGGGCAAACCGCGCCCATAGCAAGCAAAGAAACATCAGATGCAGAAGATGGCTCTTTTTCGGGATCATAGAGTTAAGGTAAAAGATATTGCGTAGATGTTGTGGGATCATTGCTGGGTTTTCAGCACTGGTACGAAATGGAAAGACTTATTTTCTTCGTCCAGATAGGCCATATTCGCAGTTTTAACCCTTGGGAAGGGACAGGGTTCCCTAGGCAAATTCGAGCAACAGGTTGCCGTCGATACCCAGTTGCCGGTGCAGCGCCTTCAGGAAAGCTACATCGGGTTTTCGTTTCTTACTCATGATCTGTGATAACTTCGGTTCACCCACATTCAGGAGCCTGGCCAATTCCTTTTGCTTTAGCTGCCGCTCAAACATTTTCAGTTCAATCAGCCCTTCCAGGGTTTTGGGCGCCGGAATTACATAGATGCTTTTTTCATAGCTTTCTGCGGCGAGCGCAAGCTGGCGGAGCTCGGCGGCTTCTTCGGTGCTGAGTGGTTGTTCGCCTTTTTTCATGAGGAAATCGATACGCGCCATAGTGGCATCGTAAGCGGCGGCGTTGTTGACAACAGGTTTGTTCTTTTTCATAGTTACAATGTTGAAATGTCAATACGATCATACTCGGCGTGACTGCCGACAAACTTGATAAATATGGTACGAACCCTGAAAATGATTCTTACAATCAGGCGGTATTTATTGCCCCTGATATTGATTACATACAAATCATTGCCAATGGCATCAACGCTGTTGAAAAAGTCTTTTAGCTCATGAAAACTGCTCCAATCGGCTTTTTGCGAAATGCGATACCAGTTGTTCAACGCCTCTTCACTACCAGGATGCTTTTCCATATATGCCCTCAATGCTCCATAACTTATCACTACCATTCTCTTCAATTTTCAAAATTGCAACAATATTTCAAATAATGAAATTTATTTTCACTATTTTACTCTATCCTCCGTTCCGATGCAAGTTATCCCGACACGTCATAAATGCTAAAAAAATTAGTATTTTGTTCCTTGTATGGATTCTCCAAAGATGGTTGCCCCCGGTGTCGCCGACCTGCTATCGGGCAGGTTTGTTTACCTGTTGGTCATTACGCCTCCTCCGGTGGAATGCAAAAGGATCATGCGCCTCAAAAACCAGTTGGCAAAACTGTATGCTTCGGGCGTCGCACTGAGCCGCCCGCATATAACAGTGGCGCAGTTTTTCGCGTGGGAAAAAAACGAAGCGGCGATCATTCAATTGATAGTCGATGCCGCCGCCGCTTATAAACCGTTCTGTATCCGGCTGGAGAACTACGGCAGCTTTCCGCAGCATACAGTGTATATCAACGTCGCCGCGGGTGAAACGCTGAAAAACCTCTCGGCCGATCTGCGGTACACCATCTGTCAACGGCTGATCAGGGATATCGGTAACCGCAAACCTCATTTTCTTACCAGGGCGCACCTGACCATGGTTCGCCGGCTGGAACGCGGCCATTGGTACAGCGCCCGTCGGGTATTCCGACGTCTTTCCTACCGGTCTGCTTTTACGGCTACCGGCATGTTCTTACTGAAATGGATACCCGAAAAAAAGGCTTACCGGGAAATAGCGCAGATACCGTTCAGCGGCCGGAAGCCGCGACCGCAGCAACTGGGCTTGTTTTGATTGTCTTACATTATTTGTTGGTGCTGAGAATTCCTGCGGGAATCTTTCCATCGGCTGTGGTAAGCGGCAGATGCAGCATATACGCAACCAGCGGCGCGATGTCGCGAACGTTCATTTCGCGCACTATGCTGCCTTTGCGAATACCGGGGCCGGCTGCCACGAAGCCGGTTTGTATTTGCGGATCATCGGGGAAATAGCCGTGCCCGCCGCCTTTGCCGGGTTGGATCGAAACACCATTGCTGTTGTTGTCAAAATAGGCGGTGCCAATGGCATTCAGCGCAAATGCCACTTCAGGATTGCCGCCGATCCGGTCCATCTCCTGCCGGTCGATGATACGGAACAGTTTTTTTTCTTCATCGCTGCGTTGGTCCAGCACCGACTGTACGGTGGCCAATGTGGCGTCGTCGTTCTTGTCTTTTAAATAAAGATAGCAGGAACCGCCCACCGCGTAGAACCGCGCTTTCCAGTCGTCCGTTTCAAGGTTGCTGATCAGCCCGGCTTCTTTTAGCCACACATTCGGGCTGATCTTTGTTTTGATATCATGAAACCCGTGATCGCCTGTTACAATCAGCACGGTATTGTTCCATACCCTGGCATCCCGCAGCGCTTTGATGATGATGCCTACGCTGCTGTCTGCATCGCGCACCGCGGTGTGTACAAGTTCGCCATTACGGCCCTGCATATGCGAAAAATGATCCACTGAAAAGAAGTGAATAGTCATGAAATCGGGCCGGTCTTTTTTGATAATGTAGGCGGCGATGGCGGCTACATTATGATCTGTGCCGTAGTCGATTGGCGTAGTTTGATGAAATACAATTTCTTTCAGGTCGGCTACCAGCGAAGCCGGTACACTGTACGCTTCGCGCGTCCTTTCACCCAAGCTGCCGATATCGGGAATATTATAGTCGACCGGTGCCTGCGCCGATACCGGCCAGAAAAGTGAAGCGGTTTTTAGGCCCTTCTTCCGCGCGAGATCCCATAGTGTCGGCACTTTGATAGACGATGCCATCCAGTAAATGCTGTCCTTGGGTGCCGGTTTGTTGTTGTAATAAATGCCATGCCTGGCCGGCCATACGCCGGTAACGATTGTTGTGTGCGAGGGATAGGTCATCGAAGGGAAAACGCTGTTCACGCCTTTTGCACAAACGCCATTTCTCAAAATGGAACGGAGGTTCGGTGTATGCCAGCCGCTGTCCAGGTAAAATTCCGGACGAAAGCCGTCAATGGTTATCAAAACCACTTTTTGGGCAGGTTGTGCCATGGCCTGCAGGTATAAGATGCAGCATGCTGCGAACAGTATCTTTTTCATATGCAATGACTGTCACAAATGTAAACGATCCCGGGGTCCGAACCTTTTGCCGCACCGGCTGTTTGTGTAGAAATACCAACATCACCGGGATGGAAAAGAAAACAATAAAACACACCGATCTGCAGGTAGCGCCGATCAATTTCGGCGGTAACGTATTTGGCTGGACCCTTGATGAGAAAAAGTCGTTTGACATACTCGATCAGTTTGTAGCGGCGGGGTTTAATTTCATCGATACGGCCGATACCTACCCCTGGTGGGTGAACGGTACCGGCGGATTGTCAGAGTCGATCATCGGCAACTGGATGAAAGCGCGGAAGAACCGTGATCAGATAGTCATCGCTACCAAGGTTGGATCGCATACCAAAGAGCACGGGTATGATATCAGCAGAAACCATATCCTGCAATCGGTCGATGCGTCGTTGCAGCGCTTGAATACCGGCCACATCGATCTTTACTATACACATTTCGATGAAGGCGTCACCCCTATAGAAGAAACGCTTGAAGCACTGG
>JBDHYM010000029.1:0-22393 GCA_039811405.1 Flavihumibacter sp.
CGCCGGAGGTTATACCGGGCAGCCACTTCCGCGGCCTGGGCATCGTTCGGGTCATAAAAGCCGACCAGTTCCGTTCGTTCGATCTCTTTCCAGTTGTTCAAATGAAATTTTCCCAGGTGGCCAACGCCGAATACGCCAACTTTGAGCATAGGTCTGCATTAATCGCCCAAAGATACTTACAAATTTACTGCAAGAGCTTCGAGCGGCTGGCATAAGCAACCTGCGGAGAATAAATAAAGAGGCAGGATCCTTCCTTAATGGTATTGATGATGGGCCGGGTCATATTGAGCGGAATGGCGGGACAACCGAGGCTGCGGCCTATATAACCCTGCGTGCGGGCGAACGTTTCGTTCACGTAATCGGCTCCATGTATTACAATGGCGCGCCGGTCGGCGTTGTCATTGATGCCTTTTTCCAATCCCTCCAAACGCAGCGAGTATCCATTGCTTCCGTAATATGTATCGGCGGTGCGATAGAAGCCGGGGCTGCTCATATTCGACGAAGGCCGGTTGGAATAAGACTTCGCCTGGCCTTTGCCCGAATTGCGGCCGTGCGCCACATAGGTATTGAACAGTACCCTGCCCGACTCCATATCGATCACGTATAAGCGCTTTTGGGCGCTGGGCTGGCTGAAGTCGGCAATGGTGAGCAGGCTCGCCCTGGCGATGGCGCCGCTTTGCTGCAGTTTTTCCCAGCCTTTCAGTGCCAGTGCAAAAGCCTTTTCGTGCAGGCCCAGCGAATCGAGCAATAGCTGATGATACAGGCTGTAGTGTCCATCGGCCGCCAGGCTGTCGGTGATAACAGGAATGGTTGTACTGTCTGCTGGAAGGGGATTGGCTTCCGCCCGGTAACCACGTGCGGATACCAGCGTAAGGGCCACAAAGGCCAGGGCTGCTACTACCAGAAGAGAACGCTTTTTCGACATAGTCTGCTTTTCCAATGCGCGGGCCAAAAAATCAGCAGAAATCTTGCCAGAAATGCCCGCTTGCCTCCGGAAAGGCATTATTTAACTTTTTTGGCGCCGAATGGCCAAAATCTGGCGAGAGGCGGCTAAGTCCCGGCTAGGCCCCGCCCGCCAAAAGGGTTATTTTCAGGTCAATACTGCCTGTATGAAAAAGCTGACTGTATTTCTTGTAATTACCTGCCTGGCTTCGGAATTGACCGCCCAGGGCCGCCTGGCCGATTACCAGCGCGCTGAGCGGCTCAATGCAGCCCTGCAGAATACCGTTCTTTTTGCACCCGAAAAGATACAGTGGCTGCCCGACGGCAAGTCGTTCAGTTACCTGCAAAACACCGCCCGGGGGAAAGAGTTCTTCCGGGTTAATGCCGCCACTGCAGAAAAGAAACCGCTTTTCGATCCTGTTAAGCTGGCGGCTTCCCTGGGTGCGGCCATTGGCCGGACCTTGTCGCCCTATGCGCTGCCCTTTACCGACTTCGGGTTTACGGATAATGGCTCGGGCATAGAGACCAGGATCGATTCAATGGTATGTGCCTGTACGCTGGAAGATGCCGGTTGCCGCGTATTGCGAAAAACAGGCAGTCGCGCGCCCGCCGGGTATTGGGGCGACCGCGACAATGAAAGCGAGCTCCGCTATGTGTTGTCGCCCGATGGAAAACAACAGGCGTTTATTCGCGAATACAACCTGTATGTTTCCCCTGCCGGCAAGCCCGAAGCGGCAACGCGTTACAGCTTTGACGGATCGGAAGGCGAATACTATTCGAACAGGATCTACTGGTCGCCCGACGGCAGCCATATCGCGGCGGCAAAGATCAGGGCTAACAAGCCGCACCTGATTTACCTGGTCGAGTCATCGCCGGTTGACCAGTTGCAACCGAAGCTGCATACACGCAATTACCTGAAGCCCGGCGACGCCCTGCCGCAAAAAACGATCAGTATTTTTGAAGCAGGCAGCAAACGGCAAATGACCATGGATGCTGCGCAGATACCCGAGCAATACCAGGTTGACCGGATCACCTGGCTGGACAATAGTGCAGCCATCCGGTTCGATTATAATAAGCGGGGCCACCAGCGGTACAGCGTTTTCGAGATGGATACCACGGGAGCAGTAAAAGAGCTGATCAGGGAAGAAAGCAACACATTCATCAACTACAGCGGGCGTTATTACCGGTTCGATCTTTCTTCGGGGAAGGAGATTATCTGGGCCTCTGAACGGGATGGCTGGAATCATCTGTACCTCTACGACAACAACGGGAAGGTGAAGAACCAGATCACCAGTGGCAACTGGCTGGTGCGCCGCGTGCTGAACGTAGATGAAAAAGCCAGGCAGATATGGTTTGAAGGCAGCGGCCGCGAAAGCGGCATGGATCCCTATTTCATCCAGTATTACCGGGTGAATTTCGACGGCAGCGGATTGACGGCGCTCACTACCGAAAATGCAAACCACCGTGCCTGGTTTTCGCCGGGTTACGAATGGCTGGTAGACCAATACTCACGTCTCGATATGCCGCCGGTGACCGTGCTGCGCGATGCGCAAACAGGTAAGATCATACAGACCATTGAAAAAGCGAATATCGATAAGCTGCTGGCCACCGGCTGGCAATGGCCGGCGGTCTTCACGGCGCCGGGCCGCGACGGTAAAACCGATATATGGGGGATGATCGTTTTTCCGTCGAACTACGATCCGAAAAAGAGATACCCGGTGATCGAATACATCTATGCCGGTCCGCATGATTCTTTTGTGCCCAAGAGCTTTGTGACCGACTCACGGGGATCATTACACGAACTGGCCGAGCTTGGTTTTATTGTAGTGCAGTGCGATGGCATGGGCACAGCCAATCGTTCGAAAGCGTTTCATGATGTGTGCTGGCGCAACCTGAAAGACGCCGGTTTTCCCGACCGCATGGCCTGGATGAAAGCGGCTGCAAAGAAATACCCGTCGATGGACATCAGCCGGGTAGGCATTTTCGGTAATTCGGCCGGCGGGCAAAGCTCGATGGGTGCGCTCCTGTTTCACCCGGCGTTTTATAAAGTGGCGGTATCGTCGTCGGGTTGCCACGACAACCGGATGGACAAAATGTGGTGGAACGAGCAGTGGATGGGTTATCCCATTGGTGAGCAGTATGCGGCATCGTCGAACGTAACACATGCCGGTAACCTGCAAGGGAAGGTTTTATTGATATTGGGCGAGCTCGATGACAATGTAGATCCTTCATCGACCATGCAATTGATCAATGCGCTGGTGAAGAACAACAAAGAATTTGATTTCCTGTATGTGCCGGGCATGGGCCATTCGCTCGGCGGCGATTATGGCGAGCATAAGCGGCGCGATTTTTTCGTGCGGCATTTGTTGGGTATGGAGCCGCCGGCCTGGGGATGGAAGCAGGTGGTGGGAACACCGAAGCCATAAGGGTTCACCCGTCAGGTGCTACCCGACGGGTGGCACCTGACGGGTAAACCGCTTATCTACGAAAGGAGCCGTATATTGACGGTTTGGCCTATCTGTAACTTATTGCGCAGTTTGTTCGTTCCAGTTACGTTATTTCATTCTACAAACGGCAGGCATGATCAGAAACTATCTCGTTATCGGGCTGCGCAACCTGAAGAAGAGCATCGGTTACAGCACCATCAATATACTGGGGCTGGCGGTGGGACTGGCCGTTACCCTGCTGATCGGTTTGTGGATATGGGATGAGCTGACCTTTGATCATGTGCACGACCGGCACGAACGCCTCGCCCAGGTAATGACTATCCAGACCTTTAACGGGAATATCTCGGTAAGCCCGGCGGTCTCCCTGCCGGTATCTTCCGCGTTGAGAACGGAGTACGGCAGTGATTTTACGCATATTGCCCGCACGTCGTGGAACTTTGGACATAATATCGCTTACGGCGATAAAAAATTGTCCGTTCGCGGCATGTGGGTGCAGCCGCCCTTTCCCGAAATGTTGTCGTTGCAGATGACAGAAGGCAAGGCCGACGCCTTGTCTGACCCGCGCTCGGTGCTGATCACGGCTTCGCTGGCGAAGAGCCTTTTCGGAGCGGATAAGGCATTGGGCAAAACCATCCGCTTCAACAGCAAAGACGATTTCAAGGTAGCCGGTGTATTCGCCGATCTCCCGCGCAACAGCAGCTTTTATGACTCGAAGCTGTTCCTGCCCTGGGATACCTATGTAGCAGGTGAATCGTGGGTGAAAGAGGCCGAAACGGAATGGATGAATCATTCCTGGCAGTTGTTCGTGCAGATGGCGGCCAACGCTGATGTAAAGGCGGTAACGAAGAAGATCAGGTACCTGGCGCGAAATCACGCCAGGGAAGGAGAGGAGGAACTGATGATCCACCCGATGGATCAATGGCACCTGTACAGCGAATTCAAAAATGGAAAGCAGGTAGGCGGCCGGATATCGTTCGTGTGGCTGTTCGCGATCATTGGTGTTTTCGTGCTGCTGCTGGCTTGTATCAATTTCATGAACCTGAGTACGGCACGGTCGGAGAAAAGAGCGCGCGAGGTGGGCGTGCGCAAGGCGATCGGCTCGCAGCGCCGTCAATTGGTATACCAGTTCCTTGCCGAGTCGGTGCTGGTGAGCTGGTTTGCCTTCCTGCTGTCGATCGGGCTGGTATTGCTGGCCCTGCCGTTATTCAACAGCATGGCCAATAAAGAGATGCACCTGCCCTGGGGCAGTGCACCGTTCTGGCTGGCGGCCCTGGTCGTAACCCTGGTCACCGGGTTGGTGGCCGGCAGCTATCCCGCTTTTTACCTTTCGGGCTTCCAGCCGGTGAAAGTGCTGAAAGGAACTTTCAAAGCGGGCCGCCTGGCCGCGCTGCCGAGAAAAGTGCTGGTGGTAGTGCAATTCACCGTTTCCATCGCATTGATTATCGGCGTTATCGTCGTGTTCAGGCAGATACAATTTGCGCGCGACCGGCCGGTGGGATATACCCGTGAAGGGTTGTTTACCGTTATGATCAATACACCCGATCTCCAGGGGAAATACAATAGCCTGCGCGACGATCTTCTCAAGACAGGCGTGGTGGAAGAGATGGCAGAGTCGAGCAGTCCGTCGACCGGTATCTGGTCTAACCAGATCGGGTTCGAGTGGAAGGGAAAAGACCCCAACGCGGTTCCCCTGTTCGGCATCGTGGCCGTTACCCATGAATATGGAAAAGTGCATCGCTGGCAACTTAAGGAAGGGCGCGATTTTTCGCGTGCATTTCCCAGCGACTCCGGCGCGCTGATAATGAATGAGGCCGCGGTAAAGCTGGTAGGACTGCAACCTATTGTGGGCCAGATGATCAAATGGAACGATAAGGAAAGGCCCGTGGTGGGCGTGGTGAAAGACATGGTGATGGAATCGCCCTATGAGCCCGTTCGGCCTACTATTTTCTTTTTGGATTACGGATGGGCGAGCGTGATAACCGTGCGTGTGAAGCCCGGCACGGCGATGCGGACGGCCCTGGAACAGATAGAGCCCGTATTTAAGAAATATGATCCGGGAAGCCCCTTTACGTATCAGTTCACAGACGAACAATATGCTGAAAAATTCAGCGATGAGAAACGAATCGGTAACCTGGCCAGCTTCTTTGCGGTGCTGGCGGTATTCATCTCCTGCCTCGGGCTGTTCGGTCTTTCATCGTTCGTGGCAGAGCAGCGCACCCGCGAAATTGGCTTGCGCAAAGTGCTGGGCGCCTCGGTATTCCAGTTATGGCAGGCTATGTCGTTCGATTTTCTCCGGCTCGTGCTGATCTCTATTGCAGTGGCGATTCCCGTCGCCTGGTATTTCCTCGGTGGCTGGCTCGAGAAATATGAGTACCGTACCAGTCTGTCGGCCTGGGTCTTCCTGTTTGCGGGGTTTGGCGCCATCGCCATCAGCCTGCTGACCGTCAGCTTCCATTCGCTGAGAGCGGCTTTCTCCAACCCGGTAAAGAACCTGCGCAGCGAATAGGTTCAGAACAATACCATCTGTCGGTTAGCCGTTACCGTTAGCAGGGGCATTTCATGGTAACGGGAGGCTACGGTTATCTGTGTTGATTTCCGTTGTGCAGAAAACAGGCGGCCGACCAGCTCGGGATCGTTGTTGTTTTTCGAAAGATGGGATAACACCAGGTGCGACAGTTGCCCGTGGCGGTATTTGACGAAAAGATCGAGGGCCTGGGTATTGCTGAGATGGCCGCGGCCGCCGCTGATCCGTTTTTTCAGGTGGAAAGGATAAGCGCCGTTCTCCAGCATCCGTTCGCAATAATTTGCTTCCAGGAAAGCCGCATGGCAGTCTTTGAAATGCCTGATCAGGTTGCTGCAGACCCTGCCGATATCGGTAAACACCCCTACCGTTACCAGCCCGTCGCTGATCGTAAAGCTGTATGGATCGGCGGCATCATGCGATTTGTTGAAAGCAAGCACTTCCAGGCTGCCGATCGCCAGCCGGTCGTTATCGGCAAAATGACGGCACAGTCTTTCGTCGACAGGCAGGGCGGCAGCTTGCTGCGTACCGGCGCTGATATACACCGGTATTTCCAGCTTACGGGAAAGCCCCACGATGCCGGCGATATGATCTCCATGTTCGTGTGAAACGAAAATGGCGCGTACCGTATCAGGCGCCAGGCCCAGCTTTTGCATCCTGCGCAGGGTTTCCCGCGCCGATATGCCTGCATCTACCAGCACGGCATCTCTTTCATTACCGATGTAGTAACAATTGCCGTTGCTGCCCGAATTTATGGAGGTAATGAAAAGCGACATCGGTTCAAAGGTACTTTATCGTAAATTACAGGTAACAAAAATAGGGCTTATGACAGGTAAAATTGCTTCTCTGGCAAAGCTTCAACAGGAAGGAAAAAATATTTCCGCTTTACCGTTTTCCATCCGGATATTACTCGAAAACGTATTGCGCAACCACGATGGTTTTGGCATTACCGACGAACATCTCGACACGCTGGTCAACTGGGCGCCCGGGGGCACGGACAAGGAGATCCCGTTCAAGCCGGCCCGGGTGCTGATGCAGGATTTCACCGGTGTACCTGCCGTGGTCGACCTGGCGTCCATTCGCGCCGAAGTGGTACGGCGGGGGAAGGATGGCAGCAAGATCAACCCGCTGATCCCGGTCGACCTGGTAGTGGATCATTCGGTACAGGTCGATTTCTTTGGTACCGATTATGCCTACACGAAGAATGTGGTGTACGAATATGAGCGCAACAAAGAGCGCTACCAGTTGCTCAAATGGGCGCAGCAGGCCTTTGACAATTTCACGGTGGTGCCGCCCGGTATGGGTATCTGTCACCAGGTGAACCTTGAATACCTGGCGAAGGCCGTGATCGAGCGCGACGGTTGGGTATTCCCCGATTCGCTGGTGGGCACCGATTCGCATACGCCCATGGTGAATGGCATCGGTGTCATGGCCTGGGGCGTAGGCGGTATTGAAGCCGAAGCCGCCCTGCTGGGGCAGCCGGTTTATTTTACCTGTCCGCAGGTGGTGGGCCTCGAGCTTACCGGCAAACTCAGCGAAGGCATCACCGCCACCGACCTGGTGCTGGCCATCACCGAGCTGCTTCGCAAGTATGGCGTGGTCGGTAAGTTCGTAGAGGTGTTCGGCGATGCACTCGATTATTTATCGGTGCCCGACCGCGCTACCATTTCCAATATGTCGCCCGAGTTCGGCTGCACCGTCACCTATTTTCCCATCGATGCGCAGACGCTCGATTATATGCGTCGCACCAATCGTTCGGAAGCGCAGGTGAAGCTGGTGGAAGAATATTGCAAGGCGAATATGTTATGGCGTACCGGTAATGAAAAAATCACCTACTCGGATGTGCTGCGGCTCGATTGCAGCGCCATCCAGCCGGCGGTGGCCGGCCCCAAGCGCCCGCAGGATCGTGTGCTTGTAAAAGAGCTGCATGATCAGTTCAGCGACCTGCTGGCTAAGGAATACCAACGGGTATACACACCCGAAGGCAAGCGGCGCGACAGCGCCTGGCTGTCGGAAGGCGGATCGGGCACCACTTTTACCTATGAAGTGCAGCAATACAACGACGAAGTGGCGGTGGAAGTGGACAGCCTGCAATCGGTACGGATAAAGCTGCGCAACCAGGAATATGTATTGAGCGACGGATCGATCGTGATCGCCGCCATTACCAGTTGTACCAATACCTCGAACCCCAGCGTAATGGTGGGAGCGGGGCTGGTGGCGCGCAAGGCCATTGCGCGCGGGCTGACCACCAAGCCCTGGGTAAAGACCAGCCTGGCGCCCGGCTCGAAAGTGGTGACCAGCTACCTGGAGCGTGCCGGGCTGATGACCGACCTGGAGGCATTGCGTTTTCATACGGTAGGTTATGGCTGCACCAGTTGCATCGGTAACAGCGGTCCGCTGCCGCCGCATATCGCCGAAGCGGTGGAAAAGGGAAAGCTGATCGTGGCGTCGGTATTGTCGGGCAACCGGAATTTTGAAGCGCGGGTGCATCCGCAGGTGAAAATGAATTTCCTGGCTTCGCCGATGCTGGTGGTGGCCTATGCCCTTGTAGGGCGTATCGATATCAACCTCATCACCGACCCGTTGGGATATGATCCCAATGGCGAAGCCGTGTACCTGCGCGATATCTGGCCCAGCCAGCAGGAGATCAATGATGCGATGAGCCGCGCGTTGAGCACTTCCGATTTCGAGAAGGCTTATGGCGTGATCTTCGATGGCGATGAGCAGTGGCAGGGCCTGCAGGCACCCCTGGGTCAAAGCTATCACTGGAGCAGCGACAGCACCTATATCAGGGAAGCGTCGTTCTTCAAAGAGCTGCCGGACAACCCGCCGCCCATTACGGATATCTCGGCCGCACGGGTATTGCTGAAGCTGGGCGATTCGGTGACCACCGATCATATCTCGCCGGCGGGCTCGTTCAAGGCCGATACCGCGGCGGGAAAATACCTGATCGATCGCGGCATCGATCCCCGGCTATTCAATTCTTACGGATCACGGCGCGGCAATGAAGAAGTGATGGTGCGCGGCACTTTTGCCAATGTGCGTATCAAAAACCAGGTATCGTCCAAAGAGGGCGGGTTCACCACGCATATACCTACGGGTGGCGTGATGACCGTGTACGATGCAGCGGTGCTGTATGCCCAAACGCAAACGCCGCTGGTTGTGCTGGCCGGTAAAGAATATGGCAGCGGCTCCTCGCGCGACTGGGCGGCGAAGGGCACCAACCTGCTGGGCATAAAAGCGGTTATTGCCGAGAGCTATGAGCGCATTCACCGCAGCAACCTGGTGGGCATGGGTGTGATTCCCCTCGAATATATGCCCGGCGAAAATGCAGATAGCCTGGGGTTGACCGGCTACGAGGAATTTACGATCAACGGCATTGCCGATGCGCCGGCGCCGAACAAGGTGTTGACCGTGGAGGCCAGGAAAGACGATGGCAGCGTGCTGACATTCCAGGTTCGGTCGCGGCTCGACTCTGCGATCGAGATCGCGTATTACAGGAATGGCGGCATATTGCAGTATATGTTGCGGGCATTTTTGAAGGAGTAATCCTGTGGTGCAGTTGGCTGCACCATGAATCGGAAGGAAGTCATGAATGGTTGCTTAAACGAACACCTGGTGTACGGAAACGTACAGTATCGACTTATGTAAAATGGTCAATTGATTGACCGACAGGTTGTTTTCCAATGGCACAATCATTGGTTGCTTGCAACGAACAATTTCTAAGCCAACAACCGCCCTAACATGTTCAAAAAGTATATGGTAACTGCCT
This sequence comes from Flavihumibacter sp., assembly GCA_039811405.1. GTDB lineage: Bacteria > Bacteroidota > Bacteroidia > Chitinophagales > Chitinophagaceae > Flavihumibacter. The sequence continues at coordinate 9,683 of JBDHYM010000029.1, forward strand.
GGCGCAATTTGACCAGGAATCGCTCTTTTTCGATTATCAATATTTCGGGTCTGGCCATCGGTATGGCTGCGACCATGCTGATAACGCTGTGGATGCAGAACGAACTGACCTTTGACCGGGCGTACACCCATACCGATCGCCTGTACCAGGTATTCTCCCGGGAAGCCGGTAACGGAAAGGCATCTGCGTGGTCGAGCACACCCGACCCGTTGGCTCCCGCATTAAAAGCCAAGTATGCAGACATTGAAGAGGCGGTGCGGGTGTTTGAAAGCGAAGCACTCGTTACCGTAAACGAAAAGCATATTAAATCCACCGGTGTTTTTGCCGATCCCGGCTTTATTTCCATGTTTGATTTTCCGGTATTGAAGGGGTCGCCTGTATTACAAGAGGTGAATTATATTGTGTTGACGGAAGGCCTTGCGTTGAGGCTATTCGGTACGACGGATGTAATCGGGAAGTCGGTTCGGGTGGACACAGCCGATCATTTCATCGTTTCTGCCGTACTTCGGAAACTGCCTTCCAATACCCGGTTTCGCTTCGAGTATGTGCTTCCTTCGGCCTATGCTGAAAAATTATATGGCAAAAGCGAAAGCTGGACCGGTTACAATGTGAAGACATATGTATTGCTGAAGAAAGGCGCCAATGCCGACGCTGTCAATGAAAAGATCAAATATGTTGCCTATGATCACCTTGACAGGGAAGACCAGGAAGCCGGGTTGACGAACTTTCTATACCCGGCTAAACGCTGGCATTTATATGACAAGCCTGAAAACGGGCAAATGGTCGGCGGACAAATTGAGCGGGTTAAGTTGTTCGGATGGATTGCGGCGCTGATCATTTTGATCGCCTGTATTAATTTCACCAATCTCAGCACTGCGCGCAGTGAGAAAAGGGCCCGGGAAGTGGGAGTAAGAAAGGTGATCGGTGCAAACAGAAATTCGCTGATCGTGCAGTTTATTGCCGAAAGTGTTGTGCTTGCCTTCATTGCAGGGCTTGTCGCTATTGCGTTGGCTCATTTTTCCCTTCCATGGTACAACCAATTGTTGCATACTGATTTCAGTCTCTCGTATCACCTGCCGGCGTTTTGGCTGAGCTGGATGGCTTTTGTTTTGATAACCGGCCTTCTCGCCGGAAGCTATCCGGCGTTTTTCCTTTCTTCTTTCAATGCAGCCGTTGTGCTGAAAGGCGGGTACCGGTTCAGCGGAAGACGAATAACACCGAGAAAAGCGCTGGTAGTGCTTCAATTCACATTTGCCGTTACGCTTATTATATCGACCCTTGTCATTCGTAAACAGATAAAGTATGCCGAAGAAAGAGACACCGGTTTTGATAAAGGTCGGTTGGTGTTTTCTCCGCTTACCGACGAGACCAGGAAACATTACAGCGCCTTAAAGCAAGACCTGCTGAACAGTGGGGCAGTAACAGCGGTTACCCGCTCACTGGTGCCGGTCAGCGCCGACTGGACCAGCAATATGTGGGGCTATCAATGGCCGGGCAGTACGCCCGACGACAGCCGAAAAATATTCGATGCATTCAGCACTGATGCCGATTTTGTCAAAACATTGGGAACGAAGCTGGTTGCAGGGAGGGATATTGATATCTACAATTACCCCGCCGATAGTGCCGCCGTTCTCCTGAACGAAACGGCGGCGGCGATAATGAAGATCCATGACCCCGCCGGGCAGACCGTGAAGCGCGGCGACGACGAAGTATACCATGTTGTAGGAATCATCAAAGACTTTGTTATCGGCTCCCCTTATCAGAATGTAAGACCGATGATTGTGATGGGCCCGAAATACGGTTGGTACAGAACCATTCACTACAAACTGAATCCGCAACGTTCTGCAGGAGAGTGTATCGGCCAGATACAGGCGGTGTTTAAGCATTATACCGCCTACTATCCGTTCGAATACCGCTTTGCCGACGATGCCTATGCCGACAAATTCAGGAATGAGCAAACTGTAAAGCTGATAGCCAATATTTTTGCGGCGCTTGCCATATTTATTTCCTGCCTGGGCCTGTTTGGGCTTGCTGCTTATATGGCTGAAAGCCGGGTGAAAGAGATCGGGATACGTAAAGTGTTGGGCGCTTCTTCGATCAACATTGCCACGCTGTTGTCGGCCGATGCCGTCAAACTGGTAGTCGTTGCGATAGTAGTGTCAATTCCAGTTGCCTGGTGGTTTATGAGCAGGTGGCTGCAAAATTATGAATACAGAACAACGCTGAGCGGATGGATATTCCTGTTTGCGGGTCTGTTGGTACTGCTTATTGCTATTCTTACCGTCGGCTACCAGTCGGTCAGGGCTGCACTGGCCAACCCGGTGAAAAGCCTGCGGGCCGAATAGGGCGGCCGTTCCGCCAGGATAGGCCCGGGCGCTATGATGTTACCGGCGTGGCCGCATTAGTTCTGGTTTCGGTATTCATGGGGTGTCATCCCTGTCTTTTGCTTGAATAGGCGTGTAAAATGCTGCGGGTATTTAAAGCCCATCTCGAAAGCGATTTCACTAATGGTTTTATCGCTATTGAAAACCTTATTCTTGGAAACATCGATAATTTTGTGCTGGATATATTCCTGTGCAGATTTCCCGGTTTCTTTTTTTATTAAATCGCCAAAATAATTGGCAGATAAATTCAACTCACCGGCACAATAGGCGACAGAAGGCAGGCCTGCTTCCGCCGGTTTGCCGGTTGAAAAGTATCTGTTCAACAGTTCTTCAAACTTTTCCAAAACGCCCTTATTGACATTCTCCCGCGTCATAAACTGGCGATCATAAAACCGTTCGCAGTAGTTTAGAAAAAGTTCAATGGATGATGCGATCAGCTTTTTACTGTGCTTGTCAACAGGATGCTGCAGTTCCGCTTCGAGCTTCGATAATAAATCCAATACAAGCTGTCGTTCTTTTGTAGACAGGTGGAGCGCTTCGTTGGTATTGTAACTGAAGAAGGTGTAATCGTTGATGCTTTTTGCCAGCGGGGTGCCATGTACCAGGTCTGGATGAAAAGCCAAGGCATGCCCCATGGGCTGGTAATAATCCGTTTTGTTGGCGACATCTACTACCTGGCCGGGGGCAATAAACACCAGGGTACCCTCCTGGTAGTCGTAATAATGACGGCCGTATTTCAAATCCCCGCAAACCACCTCTTTCAGGAAGACACAATAAATACCGAAATTCATTTTAGACCCGGTTCTTTTATTCGCTTTCGAAAAATCAATCACACTCACCAGCGGATGTGATGTATCGTGATTGTTAAAGCTGTTGTATTCATTTATGGTGTCAAAACTGCGGACCTGCGTCATAGCTGTTGTGCTTTGTCAATATAAAGGTAAAACTTCCGGTAAAGGGATATCCTTTAAAGCTGCCAATCAGTAATATTGGTAGTAAAAACAGTAATTCATATACCGGAAGAACTCCCTACGTTGGCGAATTTTGTACCTGTAGATTGTATTTATAATAATCGGTTATATGGGAAAATTGAACGTAAGCCGTCGGACACTTATCAGCTCCGGGGCCTCGGCTGCCGCTGCATTGGCGTTGGCGAAGATGGGGTTTGCCCGAAGCAGTAACGTAGTGACAGCAAAAAACAAGATCCCCGGAACAGGCTTCTACAATGACATCATCCCAATGCGTACGCTGGGAACGGGAAAGCACGGTATTGAAGTATCAGCCCTGGGTCTCGGCTGTATGGGCATGAGCTACCACCGAAGCTTTATTCCCGATAGAAAAGCAATGATCGTTTTACTGAGGAAGGCGGTTGACCTGGGCGTTAATCTCTTCGACACAGCGGAAGCCTATGGCCCCTTTGTAAACGAGCAGTTGGTGGGAGAAGCGCTGGCGCCTGTTCGTCAGAAAGTCATGGTTGTTACCAAATTCGGTTTTATAGACGGCAGGCCCGAGAAAGGACTGGACAGCAGCCCGAAGAGGATCAAACAGGTAGTTGAAAACTCTCTTAAGAACCTACGGACCGACTATATAGACCTGTTGTACCAGCACCGGGTGGACCCTAACGTACCTATGGAAGAGGTTGCGGGAACGGTGAAAGACCTGATTGCTGCGGGTAAGGTAAGGCGCTTTGGCATGAGCGAACGGGATTTTAATGCGAGTAAAGGTGGTTTGGATGCCATTCGTAAAGCACATGCCATACAACCGGTAACGGCCATTCAAAGTGAATATTCCGTCATGACACGCAACCCCGAAAGCGGGGTGTTACACCTGTGTGAGGAATTGGGAATAGGGTTTGTTCCATACAGCCCGTTGAGTCGCGGACTGATCAGCGGCTATATCAATGAACGCACCCAATACAATCCCGATAATGACAACAGGATAACCCTGCCACGCTACAAGCCTGAAAACATTATAGCGAACTGGCCCGTAATAGATATATTAAAGGAGTTTGGCGATCATCGGGGGCTGACCGTGGCGCAGGTGGCATTGGCCTGGTTGCTGGCCCAAAAGCCATTTATCGTTCCTGTTCCCGGCACTACGAAATGGGCCCACTTGCAGGAGAATATGGGGTCGGCAGCCTATAGGTTTAGCTCGGGCGAATTACAAAAATTGACAGCAGCGTTGTCGGCGGTGAAAATTGCCGGTGAGCGTTATTAAACCATTTAAATGAAAATATTGATCAACCGGAGCATAGTATGCTTTTTGCTGGCAATAAGCTCGTCGGCGTCTGCACAGAAAAGCAGCCGGCATAGTCCTTTAATAATTGAAGAACAAGGCAGCTTTGCTGTGGGTGGTACCGTGATTATTAATCCGGGGAAATACGATCCGCTTACACGGACGCCTGAAGGGCAAACATTTCATGGCGACCATGCTTATGTGTCTTATCAAATTCCGGTGAATGCCCGAAAATATCCGCTGGTGATGTGGCATGGCATTGGACAATTCTCCAAAACATGGGAAACAACGCCGGATGGACGTGAAGGCTATCAGCATATATTTTTGCGCCGGCGTTTCGGCGTTTACTTACTGGATCAGCCACGGCGGGGAAATGCGGGCAGAAGCACAACCAATGCCAGCATTGAAGCGATTCCCGACGAACAAAACTGGTTCGGAACGTTCCGGTTGGGTATCTGGCCGGATTATTTTCCCGGCGTACAGTTCTCCAAAGACCCGGAAACGCTGAACCAGTATTTCCGCTCCATGACACCCAATATCGGCCCCATTGATTACGAAGTAAACACCAGCGCCGTTTCTGCATTGTTTGACAAGATCGGCCCCGGCATTCTTGTTACGCATTCCCATTCGGGCGGAATGGGCTGGCTGGCCGCTGTAAAAAACCGGAATATAAAGGCGATTGTTTCTTATGAACCGGGCAGTGGTTTTGTATTTCCCGAAGGTGAAACACCTGCACCCATAGCCAGCTCAGCCGGGGCGTTGGAAGCGGTAAGTGTTTCTCTGAAAGATTTTATGCTGCTTACTAAAATCCCCATTGTTATCTATTATGGAGATAATATCCCGGAAACACCGTCTGACAATCCCGGTGCCGATGGATGGAGGGTTCGTTTGAAAATGGCCAGGTTATGGAGAGATGTGGTAAACAGGCACGGTGGCGATGTAACCGTAATACATTTGCCTGAAGCAGGTCTTACGGGCAATACGCATTTTCCGTTTTCAGATTTGAATAACCTTGAAGTGGCTGATTTATTGAGCAAATGGCTTAAAGAGAAAAGACTGGACTAGATTCTCTTTACCCGTCGGGTGCCACCCGACGGGTAAAGGATACTATCACTCGGTTCGCAGGCTTTTTGCCGGGTTGGCCAGGGCTGCTTTTATGGCCTGGAAGCTGATGGTTAAAACGGCTATACCTACAGCGATGCAGCCGGCAGACAGAAACAGCCAGGCGTTTATAGTTGTTTTATACTCAAAATTTTCCAGCCACCTATTCATGCCTTGCCAAGCCACGGGGCTGGCAATAACAATGGCGACGCCTACCAGTATTACGAATTCCCTTCCCAGCAGGGCAACGATATCGGTTACGCTTGCGCCCAGCACTTTCCTCACCCCGACCTCTTTGGTGCGTATCTGGGCAGAATAGGTTGCCAATGCAAGCAATCCCAGGCAGGAGATAAAAATGGCAATACCTGCAAATACGTTGAACAATAACCGGGTTCGGTTTTCGGCTTTGTACAGCTCGTCAAATTTTTCGTCTAAAAAATTATAGCTGAAAGGACTGCTCGAACGATAGCGGTTATATTGCTTTTCAACGGCACTGATGGCTTGTTTTGCGCCGGCAGTAGAGGTTTTTACATACAATATGTTTTTCCATCGGCGTGTCCAGAACAGGAACGGAGAAATTTTTTCTTTCAGCGATTTGAAATGAAAATCTTTCACTACCCCGATAATGGTGCCGGCTGTTTCATGAAAGCTGATCTGCTTGCCGACATAAGGTGGCTGCAGGTTCATCTGCCTGGCCAGGGTTTCGTTTATGATGAATGACGATGTATCAGACGGCATGCCGGAAAAATTACCGCCTTCCACGAAACTGAAATTCATCAGCGGAATAAAATCCTTGTCGACATTGGCGGCGGCTACGATGATGTTGTTGTCTTTTGGTTTTCCGGACCAGTCGATATCGCTCGTAGCAACACCGTAGTTCGATATATTGTAAACACTCGATATGGATGTGGCCAATATGCCGGGCTCCTTTTGTAATTCCGATTTAATGGCGTCAATATGGTTTTGTGCATCGTCATCGAGCCATACCGAAAAAACATGTTCTTTGTTGAAGCCGAGATTAAAATGGTTGATATAGTCCATTTGTTTGCCGATTACCAGGGTGCTGATGATCAGCATCACCGATACCGAAAACTGGAACACCACCAGCACTTTCCGCAATAGTATATTTCCACGACCTTGGTTTAGTTTTCCTTTGAGCGCCGTAATCGGATTGAACGACGACAAATGCAGAGCGGGGTAGGTGGCTGCCAGCAGCATGGTGCCTGCCACTGAAATGCCGATCAGTATCCATACGGAATAGTCGCTCAGTGAGAAGCTGAGTGTTTTGCCAGATATATTGTTATAAGCCGGGATGAGCAACGCGGTAAGGCCGATAGCGAGTACCAGCGCAAACGCAAAAATGATCAGGGTTTCGGCTACAAATTGTATGAATAACTGCGCCCGGTTGGCGCCGATTATTTTACGCACGCTTACTTCCCGGGCTCTGGAAATGGCGCGGGCGGTAGAAAGGTTTACATAGTTGATGGCGGCAATGGCCAGGAGCAAAAAAACAATGATGGTAAATACCTGCACAATGCGTAAGCCGGTTTTATTGCCGTCGGGCGTAATAAGGTGTTTGTCGGCCAGCGCCTGCAGCAAAAATGTTGTCTGGCTGTCGCCATTTCGTGCGTCTTTATATGTTTTTGACAAGAGACTGCCGATGGCAGTGGAATCGGCATTGGGTCGGAGCTTCAGGTAAGTATCGAAAGCGTAATTGCCCATGTCTTCGTCAATGGTTTTCCAATCGCCGTTACCGCCCCAGGCAGTAAATTCACGGGCATATAACTGCATGGGGAACAGTGCATCGAAATGCAGTGAAGAATTCTTCGGAAAATCGCTTAATATGCCTGCCACCACAAAAGCGGCGGTGTCTTGCATCAATACTTTCCCGATCACGTCGTCGGTGCCATAGATTTTTTTTGCGGTAGAGGAGGTAAGCAGCACACTGGCGCCGCCGGGGAAGGGCTGCCTTGTATTTCCCTTCAGAAGCGGAAAGCTGAAAACGGAAAAGAAGCTGCTGTCTACATAACCACTTTGAATGCCGTAAAAAAACTGGGTGCTGTTTTGCCTGTGTACAGTAATTCCGTAATTGTTTTTGATCCTGGTAACTGCTTCTACCTGCGGAAATGCGCGAACATACCCGTATAGCGGTCCCGGTACGCTGATCCATACTGTTGTCTTGCCATTCGTGTTGAAGCGGGCGCTGAGATTATAAATCCGCGTGTGATCTGCATGGAACCTGTCGTAACTTTTTTCGTCGTTGATCCATAACAGCAGAAGGATAGCAGTGGTTAAACCGATGGTCAGTCCCAGGATATTCACACCGGTATAAAACCGGTTTTTAAATAAACTGCGCCAGGCGGTTTTAAGGTAATTCTTCAGCATAATGGTCAGTTGGAAATGGATGTTATTGCGTAATCATGCATCCAAGTATATGCCAGTGCTCAATTAGCTGTAAATCAGTTGTATAGGGAGGTGTTGCGTACTGATATGTCCGAAAGCGGACAAGCATTGTCCGCTTTCGGACAGTGCTTGTAAGAAGAATTAATGATGACTGGTGCTGACAAACTCTTCCATATTCTCGCGGGTAATAATGCCCGTGGTTGCTTCCGGGTAATTATTGGTGAAGGTCTGCGGAATGCGGGCGCGGGCATTTTTCCATTTGAACTCAAAGGCCGACAGGCCGTTTTCGCTCTCTTCCACCAGGTCTATTTCCTGCTGCTGGGTGGTTCGCCAGAAATAAAATTTCGTATCGATGCCCTTATTCCGCAGGTATTTCATGCGTTCGACAAGAATGTAATTTTCCCATAGCGCTCCCACGTCGTTCCGGCTGCCCAACGATTTAAAATTATTGATGACGGCATTCCTGATGCCGCAGTCATAGAAATATATTTTCTTTCCCTTCCTGATTTCATTGCGCACATTCCGGCTAAAGGCAGGCACCTGGAATACGACAAATGCATCTTCCAAAAGACCGATATATTTTTCTACGGTTTTGGGATCGCTCCCCACTATCTGGGCAACCTCATTGTACCTCACTTCATGCCCCAGTTGCAGTGCAAGCGCCTGGAGCAGCTTTTCCAATAGCGGAGGTTTTTTGATCTGGTCGATCATGAGCAGGTCTTTATAAAGGTAGCTGCCTGCCAATAGTTTCAGCCTTTCTTTTTCTTCGCCTGCATGGGTAACAATCTCGGGATAATAGCCATAGATCATCCTGTGTTCGATCAGGCGTTTCTCTGCGAGCAATCCATGGTGGTCGACCATTTCCTGGAAGCTGAGCGGAAATACCCTGAGCTCGTATTTACGACCGGTTAGCGGCTCGTTTACACGGCCGGACAACTCGAACGACGACGACCCGGTGGCTATCACCTGCACCTGCTTTAGCTGGTCGGTCACCAGCTTCAGCGCCAGCCCGATATTTTCGATTCGCTGCGCCTCATCAATCACCAGTATTTCGTTTTTCCCGATGAGGGCTTTCAGTTTGGTGGCAGTTGCCTGGGCAAGAATGTCCCGCACGTCAGCATCATCGCCGCTCATCACCAGGTGCCCCTTGGACTGATCAGCCAGGATGATGTCAATGAGGGTCGACTTGCCCGTTTGCCGGGCCCCGAAAAGCAACACAGCCTTTCCTTTAAAAAGGCGGCTTTCGATGACCCGCTGCAAACTGCGTTTTATCATGTTTATGGATTGTGATCCTGTAAAATTATAATATTATTGGACTATAATCCCATGAAATCATAATATTTTTGGATTTGAATCCAATAAAAACATAATATTTTTGGATTTTAGGAGGGAGATAACCTCTTAGCCCGCTTTTTAACATTCCCCTAAGCAGCACATTAACAATTCCTTGCGTCCCCGTCCCCGGCTTCCCCCTATTTTTAAGGCCACAAGCTGGCTACACATGAACAACCAACCCAGGGGCTTATTCGGCGCTATTAAATCGCTGATCCTGCCTTCCACAGCCGTCGCCACGCAGCCCGCTGCGCCCGACAATAACGCCATTCTCGATGAACTGGTAGCCTGTTTTGATCGTTCCTGCAAGAAAGAGTCTGTCGGCAGCAGCCTGCTGTTCAACATGCATTTCCTGGTGGTATTGCATCCCGATGTATATGCCGACCGCCTGGCTTCTTTTCCCGTGGTGGTCAAAGAGGCCGTCAAAGCGTTTTATAAGAAGCTTCAATTGTATAAGCAGCATTACGAAGAGATCAGTCCCGTATCGATGCAATGGAGCATCCGTTTCGGCGAAGGCGATTTCTTCAACGGCGAAAAGGTGCAGCCGGGTGATATCCATGTGGTCGGCATGCTCACCGGCGGTAAAGAAAATGCGCCGCAGGCGGGTAATACAGCGCGGGTGACCATGAAAAGCCGCCGTACCAATCTCTACGAGAAAATGGATATCAACCTAGACCTCCTGCAACAGGTGAATTTCATCGATACGGGCAGTTTTACCATTCGTTACAACCCTGATCTGCGCTTATCCGTTACCGGTAGTAACGGAAAAGCGGTACGTTCGTTCGACAGCGGCATCGCCTCGATCAAATATTACCTGGCCGACAAGAATATCGACGGCAGCTATACCATGCGCGATCGTGAAATGGTGATCGCCCGGAAAGACCCGGCCAACCAGGGCTATAGCAATTACCTGCTGATCGACTCGGAGTATGTGTCAGATCCGCATGCGCGCATCCGGCTGAACGAAGCTTCGGGCAAATTCCAGATCGCTTCTTTCAGCCGCTTTGAAACACGGGTGAACGAAGAGCTGGTACCGCGCAGTGAAGCGGGACAACCCCAGTGGTTCGACCTGCCCGGTGAGTGCCAGGTACTGCTGAATGCCAGCGTCACGCTCCACTTTTCTGCCATCAACTGATTCATGGATATACTGTTAATAACCTCCTTCCTTGTTTGGGTGATGTTTCTCTTATTCCGTCACTTCAAAAACCTGCCGCGGTAATGGCCCTGCCGTCTTTATACGGAAGCACACATACGGGCATGCGCCGGCAGGAGAATGAAGATGCCTTCATTGCCCGGCGGCTCTGGCTGCCGCATTTATACCTGGTGGCTGCTATCGATGGGGTAGGCGGTTATGCCGGCGGCGCTTTTGCCGCCCGCCTGGCCAAAGACGCCATCGAACAATACATGAAAGAGCCGAAAGGCGATATCCTTACCATGCTCAAAGAGGCCGTGGTGTTTGCCAATAACAGCATCGCCGCTGAACGTGAGCGGCAGCCTGGTTTCGCCGATATGTGCTGCGTGCTCACCGTGGCCGTGACCGATACCAGCAGCCAGTCGGTTTCGTATGTGCATGTGGGTGATAGCCGTCTCTACCGCTTCCACGACGGGAAACTGCAAAAGATCACCAAAGACCATTCACTGGTCGGCATGCAGGAAGATGCGGGTGAGCTCTCCGAGCAGGAAGCGATGCAGCATCCGCAACGGAACATGATCTTGCGCGACATCGGCTCTGCGCTGCACCGGGTGGACGATCCCGGCTTTCTCGACTTCGGCACCGTACCTTTTCTGCCGGGCGACCAGGTGCTGCTGTGCAGCGACGGCCTTACCGATATGCTCAGCGTTTACCAGTTGCAGGCGGTATTACAGCAGCCGAACGAGCCGGATAAGAAAGTGGAGAAGCTGATCGCGATGGCCAACGATGCAGGCGGGCAAGACAATATAACCGTTGTTATAGCACGCCATCCCGTTTCCGCACGCAGGCAGCCGGCTACGGGAAAACCAGTGCCGGCAAGCCAGGCCACTCTGCAGGCAGGTATAACCGAAGATGTGCCCGGGGTGACTTCGACGCGCAATAGCAGGCAGGTATTGTTGTTTACGCTGCTGGGGCTGGCACTGCTTGCCGCCTCGGGCTGGATCTGGTTCAGCAACGCCAATGGCTACCCGAAAAAGCAGGATGCCACGCAGAAGCTGGTATCAATAACGCCCGATAGCATGAAAGCACCGCCCGTGCCGCTCCGGTACGATACGGTTCGGCTTGGCAGCACCCTCAGCCTGGCGGGATGGCAACACCTGCGCGACAGCGTTCCAACGCCGTTGATCATTCTGCCGGCCGACAGCAGCAAACACGCTATGGCTGCCCTCAGCCTGTTGGCGGCCGACAGCAGTGTCCGGTCTGTGCTGCTGAAAGACGTTCGTTTCCAGCAATTCGATACCGGTATCATCAGCCGGGCTGCTATTTCGCTCACTTTCAACAACGCGGGCTTCGATGCGGTCAAACAGCCCGTCATAACCCTGCGTAATAAATAACCATGGCGGCAACCACTTCTTTCAACCAGTATTTTCCCGGCTACGAGATCATGGGTGAGCTCGGCAGGGGAAATGCGCGCGTGCTGAAAGTACGTCACCGCGAGAGCGGCCGGTTGTTCGCCATTAAACATTTTGCTTTCAATACGGATGCCGAAACCCTGCGTCGTTTCCAGCAGGAGTCGGAGATCATGACCGCTATCAGGCACCCCCATATCGTAAAGGTGGTTGATGTGCACCTTGACGCCGAGCTGCCCTATATTGTCATGGACCTCGTAGAAGGCGGCGACCTCCGGCGAAGACTGAAAGACCGCGGTCTCCTTACCATTCCGGAGGTACTGGCGCTGGCGGCGCAACTGGTAAGCGCGCTCGAAGCCATTCATGCCAGGTCGGTGGTGCACCGGGACATCAAACCGGAAAACATTATGTACCGGCTTTTGCCCGATGGCTCGATCGAATACCTGCTTACAGATTTCGGCATTGCCAAATTGCGCGAACAATCGAGCACTGTTACGGGCTCGTCGATGCTGACTTTTGAATATGCCTCACCCGAACAGTTCACCGATTCACGGGCAGTGGGCTATGCCACCGACTACTATTCGCTGGGCGTGGTATTGTTCGAATGCATTACGGGTCGCGTACCCTTTGAATATGAAGAAGGAAACCTGCTGCTGCACATCAACCAGGTGATCAGCCAGCCGGCGGATCTTTTTGTATTGCCGGGCGATGATTT
>JBDHYM010000030.1:0-22359 GCA_039811405.1 Flavihumibacter sp.
ATGAAACAAGGTATCCATCCGCAAAATTACCGTTTCGTCGTGTTTAAAGACATGAGTAATGGTTTTGCATTTCTCAGTAAGTCAACCGCCGCCACCAAAGAAACTGTTCAGTGGGAAGACGGCAAAGAGTATCCGCTGATCAAGCTTGAAATCTCGAACACGTCGCATCCCTTTTTTACCGGCAAGAACGTGCTGCTCGACACTACCGGCCGTATCGACAAGTTCAAGAAGAAATACGCCAAGAAATAATAGCCTTCACCAGGCAAAGAAAAGCCGGCCGGTTTCCCGACCGGTTTTTTTATTAGCTTTATCGCATGCATTGTATCCTGTTTTCCGAAGAATACTGCCAGCCGGAAAACCTGTTTCCCTTTACCCTGACCCGTCGCATCCAGGACATCCGGATGGGCATATTCACCATCCGGGAAAAATGGGAGCAGTTCATGCAACTGCCTTCGTTCGACAAATGGGAAGGCGACTACAAAGACTCGGAACGGTCGGTCAAGGTTGACCACGATCTTTCACCAGGGCATTACTACCTGGTGCATGCCAATATATTGCCCGACCAGGCGTTGGCCGATGCCGTCAGGAACCTGCCGGAAGCAGCGCTGCTGGTGCATCCCACGGCGGGGGCGCTGGCCCTTCATTTCACGCCCGACGAGGTGGCCGGCCTGCACAAGATCAAGGTGGCAAAAATGGTGCAGTACGAAGCGCCGGTACTCTCCATCCGCCGGCCCTGGGACATCTTTCATTTCAACGACGATGCCATCCGGCTCGATATCGGCCTCCTGATGCGGTCGCGTGTGTCGGCCGCCCTGCCCGCCGGTAACCAACTGATCGGCCAGGGTACCGTTTTCGTGGAAGAAGGTGCGCGCGTGGAAGGCTGTCTGCTGAATACACGGCAGGGGCCCATTTACATTGGCAAAGACGCTGAAATAATGGAAGGCTCGTGCATACGCGGCCCCTTTGCGCTGGGAGAGAAAGCCGTTGTAAAAATGGGCAGTAAAATATACGGCGCCACCAGCATCGGCCCGCATTCGGTAGCAGGCGGTGAAATCAAGAACGCTGTCATCATGGGCTATTCCAATAAAGCGCACGACGGCTATCTCGGCGATTCGGTAATAGGAGAATGGTGCAACCTGGGCGCCGGCACTTCGTGCAGCAATGTAAAGAACAATGCCGGCGAAGTGTACGTGTACCATCCTGCCAGTGAAGGTGGTAAAGGCAATGCGGGCATGAAATGCGGATTGCTGATGGGCGATTACAGTCGCGCGGCCATCAATACCGCTTTCAATACCGGTACGGTGGTGGGCGTATCGGCCAATGTATTCGGCAGCGGCCTGTCGCCCAAATATATTCCCGGCTTTTCGTGGGGCGCCGATGGCCTGCGCAAATATGAATTCGATAAATCGCTGCGCGACATACGCAACTGGAAAAAGCTGAAAAACGCCGAACTGCATCCGCGCGAAGAAAATATCCTGAAATATATTTACGACAATTATTAAACCAACGAAGAAGGATGAGAAAACAAATCGCTGCCGCCAACTGGAAAATGAACTGCACGTACCAGCAGGGAGAAACGCTGCTGGCCGGTATTCTCAAAGCCAAGCCGGTTTTGCAGGCGCACCAGCTTGCCATCGTAGCCGTTCCTTTTCCCTACCTGGTTATGGCCAAAACGACGCTGGGTGATGAAAAGAACCTGTACGTGGCCGCGCAAAACTGCTACCAGAAAAAATCGGGCGCTTATACCGGCGAGGTTTCTGCCGACATGCTGCAATCGATCGGCATCGGTTATTGCATCGTGGGGCATAGCGAGCGCCGTGAATATTTCAATGAAAGCAACCACGACCTGGCAGCCAAGGTCGACCTGTTGCTCGGCGCCGCGATCCAACCGATATTCTGTTGCGGAGAATCGTTGTCGGTACGTGAAGCCTCGCAGCAAAATGAATGGGTGGCCGGGCAACTGGAAGAATCTTTGTTTCACCTTGATGCAGGTCAACTGACCAATGTTGTGATCGCGTACGAGCCCATCTGGGCCATTGGTACCGGTAAAACGGCTTCTGCCGCACAGGCGCAGGAAATGCATGCCTTTATCCGTTCGGTGCTGGCCAAAAAATACGGGCAGGCAACCGCAGACCAGGTATCTATCCTGTACGGCGGCAGTGTAAAAGGCGCCAACGCAGCAGAGATCTTTGCAGGCCCTGATGTTGACGGCGGACTGGTAGGCGGCGCATCGCTGAATGCCGAAGAGTTTGTTGCCATCATCAGCGCGCTGAAGTAGAAAACAGCCGCAGGGCTATTTACTATTTAATGCAGAAAGCACTGCTTCCATACCTGGTTTGTCCGCTTACCGGCAGCGACCTGCAATTGACCGTTATCGAATCCGCCGGTGGCGATGATATTACTACCGGCATTTTATTTGCCGGCAGCGGTATGTTCTACCCGGTACTGCAAGGTGTTCCGCGCCTGCTGCCCAACAGTTTCCTGACGCATGGCGCCTGGCTGCAGCAACACCTGCCCGATTACGAGCAGCGAAAGGAAACAGCGTTGTCCCGGTTCGGCGACCAGGTGGCAAAAAATACAGCCAGTGTCAGTGCCACGCAGAGAAGCTTCAGCAGGGAGTGGAAGACCATCGAAAAAAACAGGCAGGTGGCCATCTGGAATCTTGATAAAGACGAGTTCGAAGCCCAGTTGTGGCAGGAGATCGGTTTACCCAACGAAACGCTGGCGCCTATGTGCGCGTTCGATATCGGCTGCGGCCATGGCATCAGCAGCCAGTTGCTGGCAAAAAAGGCGAGGCTGGTCATTGGCATGGATGTGAGCGACAGTGTTATGGGCGCGCAGGCGGCCAATGCCTGCAGCAACTGTCATTATATACAGGCCGACCTGCAGTTCATGCCCTTCAGGGATGGTATGGCCGACCTGGTATACGCCAGCGGTGTATTGCACCATACACCCGATACCGTTGCCGCCTTCCGGAAAGCAGCCGCCAAAGTGAAACCCGGCGGGTATCTGACTGTTTGGCTATACCAGCCATACGACAATGTTATCCATAAGCTCATGTGCGCCGCCCGGCCGGTTACCAGTTCCATTCCTGCCCGCTGGCAATGGTGGCTATACGCCATTTTTCTACTGCCGTTCCTGCAACTGGCGTCGTGGCTGCGGGGAAAGAAGAAGCATTGGCGAACCAACATGATCAACCTGATGGATATACTAAGCCCGCAGTACCGTACCGAACAACTGCCATCGGACGTAGCGGTGTGGTACCGTCATGAACAATTCGAAACAGCCACCATCAGTTCCGAAAACCGCTTCGGCTTTTCGATGACGGGACGCAAAGCCCCATGAAGATAGCCTTCTACGAAATGGAACATTTCGAAACAGCCGCGCCGCTGCTCACGCTGTTTCTCCGCAATCAGTACGAAGTACTTGTTTGCAGTAACCAGGCATGCAGACAGCAGATAGAAGAGCAGATACCTGTATCGCACACTGCCTTGCAATGGCTGCTGATAGAAAAGGATGAAACCAATTATGCGTTTATCCAACGTTTTTCGAAAACCCTTGCGGCGTGGAAGCCTACGTTGATCTGGTACAATACGCTGAGCAATAATTTTCTGCTGCATGCATGGGTTGCCCGCCGGCAGCGCCAGGCAACCAAAGTGCTGGTGGTGCATGCGGTCAATTCGCTGTTCGACGAACCTGCGGTCGGCCTCCGTTCATTGGTTCGCCGGCGCGGTATGCAGTTATTGCGCAGGTATATAGACGCCTTCGCTGTTTTTACCGACGATATGCGCCAGCGACTGGTGATCCGGCTGGCCGGTGCGCGGCAAACCGTTCACCTCGTGCCGGGCACCCTTTACCAGGAAGCGCCCGCCCTGCCTGCCGGCCTGCCGCTTACCATTGCCCTTATGGGAACCATCGAGGCCGGGCGCCGGCGCTACGACCAGGTGATCCCGCTCGCAGAAACGCTCGAGAAAAAAGCAGTGCGCTGTACGATATGCATTGCGGGCAAAGCGGTGGGTAAGGAAATGGAGCCCCTTCTCGAGAAGATCAAAGCATGGAAAGGGCAGCATGTCGCCCTGCAACTGCACGAAAAATGGCTCACCCACCGGGAATACACGGCGCTGCTGCACAACAGCCATGTTATCTGGTGCCCCGCCGTGGAGACCTCCCTGGCTTATTACAACATAGCAGAACAATATGGTTTGACGAAAGCGACGGGGAATTATTTCGACGCCATCCGCGCCGCACGGCCTTTTAGCGGCCCGTCTTACCTGCCGGCTGAAAGCCTGCTTGCCGGCAGCAGTTTTTCATATACCGGCATCAGTGAGTTCGCTGATCTCCTGGAAAACCTGTCCAGCAACGATTCACTGCTGCAGCATTGGCTGCAACAAGCGGCCGTTAACAGCCGCCGCTTTACCCTGGCGCAAACCGCGCAGCGTTTTTACCACGACTGGCAATGGTTGTTCGGCGGCAAAGCCGGCCCGCAAAAATATTTTTTACAGAACGACCTGCCGGTGCAATACCTCCATGGCGGCATTGGCTACCACGACCAGGAAAAGATCCTGCTGCGCAACGGCTATACGCCGCTGGCGCTGGCCGAAGGATGGTTCCCGGTGGTTCACCTGAAACGCTGGTTGCAGGTGAACCGGCTCGTTCAAAAAATGCAACCCAATGATATAGTGGTTGCGAAATTTCCCGTGTACCCGCGGCTGCATCGTTTTTTGCTGGCCGCCGCTGCGCAGAAAAACGTCCGGGTGGTGATCGTGGTGATGGACATCGACGGATTAAAAAGCGGCAATACCGGCTACCTGCGGCAGGAACTGGCTTTTCTGAAACGCTTCCGGCTCTTCGTGGTTCATCATAAAAACATGGAAGACTGGCTGCGGCCGCAGCTTTCTTTGCAAGCCGTTTATGCAAGGCTGGGACCATTCGACTACCTGGCGCCGGCAAACCGTACACCGAGAAAAAAGATGCCCGTCGTAAACTATTCAGGCAACCTCGAAAAAAGCCGGTTCATATACGACCTCGGGAAAATTGCGGGTGTATCGTTCCTGCTCTACGGCAAAGGCGGTGAAGCGGCAGCCAACGGATCGAATGTTAGCTGGAAAGGCGTATATGCCCCGCACACACTGCCCGCAGCGGCCGAGGGCAGCTTCGGGCTGGTATGGGATGGCGACAGCATAGAAGGGGCGGGCGGCGCTTTCGGCAGCTATATGACGCATATTTTTCACCACAAGGTATCCCTCTACCTGCTGGCCGGCTTACCCATATTCGTGTATGCAAAGGCCGGCTCGGCAGCTTATATTCTTGAAAAGGAACTGGGATGGACGATAGAGCGCCTGGGCGATCTGCCGGGGCTAATCGAAAGCATACCGGCAGAAGAATATGAACGGGTAGCAGCTAATGTTCGCCGGGAAGCGCTGGCACTGGCGGAGGGCAGGCAGCTATTGCAGGCCCTGCAATCGTTCAGTTTTTGAGTTTCTGCACCAGTTGTATGTATTCTTCCTGGGCGGTGTTTTTGCTTTTTCCTTTTTGTGCCGACCAGGCCTCGTATTTGGCTTTGGCCACAAAATCAAACATATTGGGCGCATCGCCGTTTACATCGCCTTCCGTCGCCTGTTTGTACAAGGAATAAAGTTGCAGCAGGGTTTCGTTGCTGGGTTTTTCGCTCAAAGATTTGCTATCGGAAACCGCTTCTTCAAACTGCTGTTGTAAGTCCATGATCAGAGGAGTCTTTGCTGCGAAACTAGCCTTTTTTTGGTTACTTTTGCACCGCATTTAAGCGCATTTAATGAAGCATATCCGGAATTTTTGCATCATCGCCCATATTGACCACGGAAAAAGTACCCTGGCCGACCGGCTTCTCCAAACCACCAATACCATCAGCGAGCGGGAAATGATGGACCAGGTGCTCGACGACATGGACCTGGAAAGAGAGAAGGGGATCACCATCAAGAGCCATGCCATCCAGATCAATTACCAATACACCGATAAACAGCAATACACCCTCAACCTCATCGATACACCGGGACACGTGGACTTCAGCTATGAAGTGAGCCGGGCCCTCGCCGCCTGTGAAGGCGCACTGCTGGTGGTGGACGCCGCCCAGGGTATCCAGGCGCAAACCATTTCCAATTTATACCTGGCCATCGACAACGACCTGGAGATCATTCCGGTGATCAACAAGATCGATATGGACGGCGCCATGATCGAAGAAGTGAAAGACCAGATCGTGGATCTTATCGGCTGCAAGCCGGAAGACATCCTGCTGGCGAGCGGTCGCACGGGCCTGGGTGTCGACAAAATACTCGAAGCCATCGTAGAGCGAATACCCGCACCCGTCGGCAACAGTGAAGAGCCTTTGCAGGCGCTGATCTTCGACAGTGTTTTCAACAACTTCCGCGGCATTATCGTGTACTACCGTATCATGAACGGAAAGATCCGCAAAGGTGATAAGATCAAATTCGTTTCCACCGGGCAGGAATACCAGGCCGACGAGGTAGGCATTCTCAAACTGAAAATGACCGAAACAAGCGAAGTGGCTGCAGGCGATGTGGGTTATGTGATCACCGGTATCAAGAACGCCAAAGAAGTAAAAGTGGGTGATACCATTACGCTGGCGGCTCACCCCACCCGGGAAGTGATCAAAGGATTCGAGGAGGTAAAGCCCATGGTGTTTGCCGGTATTTTCCCGGTGGAGACCGATGCTTTCGAAGAATTGCGCGACTGCATGGACAAGCTGCAACTGAACGATGCATCGCTTACCTATGAACTCGAAACATCTCAGGCGCTGGGTTTCGGTTTCCGTTGCGGCTTTCTCGGCATGCTGCACATGGAGATCATCCAGGAAAGGCTGGAACGCGAGTTCAACCAAACGGTTATCACCACGGTTCCCAACGTAAGCTTTGTGGCCTATACCAGCAAGGGCGAACGCGTACTGGTGAACAACCCCACCGAAATGCCCGACCCCAGCCGGATCGACCGCATTGAAGAGCCTTTTATCAAAGCACAGATCATCACCAAGCCCGAATACATCGGCAATATCATGACGCTTTGCCTCGGCAAGCGGGGCATTCTTATCAACCAGAGCTATCTTACCCAAACACGCGTGGAGTTGATATTCGAAATGCCGCTGACCGAAATCGTATTCGATTTTTACGACAAGCTGAAAAGCCAGACGCGCGGGTATGCGTCGTTCGATTACCATCCCATCGGGTACCGCGATGCCGACATCGTTAAGATGGACATCCTGCTGAACGCGGAAAAAGTCGATGCGCTGAGCGCCCTGATCCACCGCAGCCGTGCCAATGATTTCGGCCGCAAGCTCTGCGAAAAATTAAAAGAGCTGCTGCCACGCCAGCAATTCCTCATCGCCATACAGGCCGCCATCGGCGCCAAGATCGTGGCGCGCGAAAACATCTCGGCCATGCGCAAAGACGTCACAGCCAAGTGTTATGGCGGTGATATCAGCCGTAAGAGAAAGCTGCTCGAAAAACAGAAGGAAGGCAAAAAAAGAATGCGCCAGATCGGCGCGGTGGAAGTACCGCAGGAAGCCTTCCTGGCCGTGCTTAAGCTCGACGACTAGCGGCCTGCGCCAGCTTTCGCCAGAAGCCGTTCCTGAATACCACCCATTGCAGCAATGCATACAGCAGCAGGCTGGCCGAAACGCCTGCCAGCAATTCGGGCAGGGGGGCAAGTGCATACCCCTGCAAAGCATATCTTACCAGGGCAGCTATGGGAAAAGCAGCCAGGCATGAAAGCAGTTGCAGCCAGATACCGCGGCTGAGTATGAAATACTTTCTCGACAACAGTATGCCCGCCACCAGCACAACCAATTCGGTAACCAGTATAGCCCACACGGCACCGAGGGTAAACCAATAGGGCACCAGCACCAGGTTAAGCACCAGCGACAGCAGGCAGGCCGCGCCGTACAGGTACACCAGGGTCTTTTCACGATGATGCACCATCAGCACCTGTATATTGAAGAAGTCGTGAAAGGGCACGATCAGCCACAGCAGCGAAAACCATTGCAGCAGCGGCACGGCAGGCAGGTAGTGATCACCCGATACAAAAAGCAATACCGGCTCGGCAAAAAAGAAAAGCAGCGCCCCAATGGGAATGCTGAGATGAATGCTGAGCAGCAGGCTGTCGGCCTGCAGCGACCGGTCGACCTCGGTTCTGAACAGCCGCACGAAAAAAACAATGGAAGCAGCTACAAAAACATTCAATCCCAGCCGGACGATCTTGGCTGCCACGCTGTAGTGCCCCAGCGCGGTTACCCTACCCAGGCGAGCCAGCAAAATGGTATCGAGCGAAATATAAACGGCGCCCAGCAAGCCCAGCAGGGCAAAAGGCCAAAGCGCTTTCAATAATTTCTTGAACAGCGCCGGGTCCCAGTGCCAGTAACGGAACAAAGCGCGCATCTGCCAAGCGGCCGACAAAGCGATCAATGCATAGTTGATGGCGCTGATCACTACATAACGCACCAGGTGCTGCTCGCTGCGCACCAGCAGCACAGAGCTGATCAGCACATAGAGCCGGAGAAAGAAAGTACGTTTAACGAGAAAAGCATATTGCTCCTGCGACTGGAAATACCAGTCGGCATGAAACATATACACCAAAATGATAAACCCGTACAACGCCGTTATCTGCCAGTTGCCGATCTGCACCGGTTTGCTGAGCACATAGAGGAGATAAACAACCAGGCCGGTCAGGGCCATGCAGCCATTGATCAGCAGCAGGTGAAGAACGGCGTTCGACTGGTTGGCATCGCCGATGCTGACCTTGCTCAGCAGCCGCAGCCCGTAATATGGAACACCGAAAGCGGCCCATACCACCACCACGGAAAGCAGCGATTCATAATAACCCAATACGCCGTAACCAGCAGGGCCCAGCGTTCGGGTCATGTAGGGAAACAGGATCAGCGGGAAAATAATATTGAGTGCCGTGTTGGCATACTGCAGCCAGAGCTGTCGAAAAGGGATCTTATTTTTACCGGCGCCCAGGGTCTAGTCTTGTTTGGGTTTTTCTTTCTGCTTTACTTTCTCTTCATTGCGGCGTGATCTTTCTTCGAGCTTCTTTTCATCGATGCGGCCGTTCTTATCGCGGATGGCGTCTTCGGCGGGCGCATTGCCCAGGTAAGGGTCCACCCGCTTGAATTCGTCAGGCACATCGGTGAATACCTTTTTAACCTGCACCCATTTGCCGTTTTTCCACGTGAACCCTTCAAAATCACCGTCGGGGATATAGGTTTCCGGCCGGTGCGGCTCATCGCTTTCGGAAATGAGGTGATCGAATATGACCATATCCTTTTCCCGGCTGTAGTTAAAGGTGGTGCTGGCCTCTTTTTTATATTCTATGTGAAAGCGGCTGGCCGGCGCCGGCTTGCGGGCACTGTCGGACTGTACCATAAAATAAGGTCCGCCGAACACCGGTTCACCGGTTTGGGGATCAAAGGTCAGCACCTCCATCCATTTGCGGTTACTGCTGACCGTGAAACCGTCGAAGCCGAGCAGGGTATAATATTTCTTCCCCTGCCATTCTTTTTCGATGATGCGGTAATACAACGCGCCGATCCAGTTATTGCGCGAGCGGACCGAGTCGTCGGGTTTTCCTGTAAACATGGAAGCATCAAACAGGGGGAACAGCTTCAGCGAGCCGTCTTTGGTCTTTACCTGGATGGCGCCTTTTTGCAAATAAAAGTATTCGTCTTTTTTCAACTGCCAGGTGAAAATACGAAAGCTGCTGTCGGGCGCGTACAACCTGGACACCGCCTGCAGCGAATCAAACGGAAAATAAAAAGAATTGGGTACCCGGAGGGCACGTACCAGCCCACGTACAAAAAAGCTGTCGTTCAAAAAACGGCGGCCGGCCTGTTCCGCATTGATCATGCTGTCGGCATATGATTTCAGCGAATCTTCCTTCTGCCGCAGGAGTGTAAGATCGGCGGGGCGGATGCGTTGCGCCTGCAGCGACAGTGCCAGGCAGACCAGCAAGAAACAGACAAAACTCGTTCTTTTCTTCATTGCCGTGAAGTTACCGATTTCGGGCAGCCTGTAATGCAAGCGCAAAATTTAACAGGTCGTTGAACGCCAGGTCGATGGCAGGGTGGGGAAGCAGCCCTGCTACAGGTGTGGTGGTGCCGACAAAAACAGTGTGCATGCCGGCATTCCGGCCGAATTGCATATCGCTGATATTATTGCCGACCATTACGCTCTGGTCGAACCGGATAGCCGGAAAATCGGCCCGGGCGCGCAATGCCATGCCGGCTTGCGGTTTCCGGTCGGGATGGTCGTTCAGCAGGGAGGTGTTGTAATATATTCCGTCCAGCGGTTTGAGTCCGCGGCCGGTAAGCATTTCCTGCAAATACGCATGGATATCGTGCAAGGCGGTTTCGGTCATCAACCCTTTCTCGACGCCCCGCTGGTTGGTGGCCAGAATCAGCCTGCCAAAATACTGTTGCAGAATACCCAGTGCTTCGAGCGCGCCGTCATAAAGCGTAAACTCGCCGCGATGGTAGATGTAATCATTCTCTTTTTCAATGTTCAGCACACCGTCCCTGTCGAGAAAGAGGGTCCAGTGGCGATCAATGGCAGCCAGGTTCAACATATCAGGCAAAATAATTTTCTTCCACGAGCTGGCAGATGATATGACCGATCATGATATGGCTCTCCTGGATACGCGGTGTATCGTTGGAGGGTACGTCGAACAGGATATCGCTCAATGGCCGGAGGTCGCCGCCCCGGGCGCCGGTAAAGCCGATGGTGTGCACGCCTTTTTTTCGCGCTGTTTCAAAGGCAGCCACGATATTGGGTGAATTACCGCTGGTAGAAAAGCCGAAGAGAATATCACCGGCCGGCATGATGCCTTCCACCAGGCGGGCATAAATTTCGTTGTAACCAAAATCGTTGGCCACCGCGGTCAGGTACGAGGTGTTGCAATGCAGGGCTTCTGCCGGCAACGCAAGCCGGTTTTTGTAAAAACGGCCACTGAACTCCGCCGCCAGGTGCTGGGCATCGGCCGCGCTGCCGCCATTACCGCAGAACCATACCCGGTTGCCTTGTTTGAAAGCCCGGGTAGTGAGGGCCACCGCTTTTTCAATGTCGCCCAGCATCGCTTCCTGCTGTAATATCTTTTCCTTGGTGTCGATAGAGGCCCGGATGATGCTTCTGATGATCTGTTCCATGTTAATCTCTTTCCAGTTCGTGGTACAGCCCGGTGATCGATGCCGCAAAAGCCGGCCAGCCGAACCGCTGTTTCTCCCTGCGAAGTTCAGGAGTAAAATGAGATTCTCCTAATGTAAAATACCGGTCGATGGCCGCAGCGAGGGCTTCGGGGGTGGGGTCGGTGACGAGGCCTGTTTTTTCGTGGACCACATAATCAGGCAGCCCGCCTACATTGGTCACGATCATCGGCAGGTCGAAATGATAGGCCAGCGGGGTAACGCCGCTTTGGGTGGCCGAACGATACGGCTGCACCAGCACATCGGCGGCGCTGAAATAATAACGGATATCGCCGGCGGCAACGAATTGCTCATGTACCAGCAATTTGCCCGCCGCCTGCAATTCGTCTACCAGTGGTTGATAGGCCCCCTTGTTGTCATAAAATTCGCCCGCCACCACTAGCAGCGCCGAAGTATTCTTCACCAGTCGCATGGCAGCCAGCAGTATATCCAGCCCTTTGTATTTGCGGATAAAACCGAAAAACAGCAGTATCGGCCGGCCGGCCGGCAGCGACAGCTTTTCACGCGCCGCCTGCTTGCCGGCTTTATCGCCGAAAGCATCGTAGAGCGGGTGAGCCAACAGCCTAACGGGGCCGCCTACCCGAAAATCTTGCAGGTCGGCCGCTACTTTTTTGCTCATACATACGAACGCGTCGCAGGCATGGAGAAAATACCGGGTAAAGAGTTTGTCGCCCGGTCTCTTTTCGTGCGGCACCACATTGTCGGTGATCGCAATGACACGCGTATGGCGGTTTCGCCGAACAATGCGCAATACCGTACCGAAAGCAGGCGCCATCAACGGCAGCCAGAAGCGGATCAGCACCAGGTCGGGCGCTTCTTTTTGTAGAAAATAACCCGTGCGGAGCCAGTTAAACGGGTTAAATGCGTGCAGGCGCCGAATGATCTTTAGTTCGGCGGGAGCCGGTTCGGTCGTGAACTGGGTTTTGCCGGGAAAGAGAAAGTGCGGGTATTGGGTGGTGAAGTTGAGTATATAGATCTCATGTCCCTGCGCCTGCAGCTCGGTGGCAAGACGTTCGTTGAAGCTGGTCATGCCGCCGCCGCGAAAAGGATGTGCCGAGCCGATGAGCACGATCTTCATCAGAGGCCGGTTTTTTCTTCGATCAGGTAAGCGTTTCTTCCCGGCCCGTTACGGGCAATCAGCTCACCCAGGAAACCACCTAAAAACAATTGTGAGCCGATGATCATAACGGCCAGCGCTATGTAAAACAAAGGCCGGTTGCTCAGACTGACGGCAGGGTCAACAATTTTGGAAATGGCGAGATAAACCACCGACATAAACCCGACGAAAAAAAACAGCGAGCCCCATACGCCGAAGAAATGCATCGGCTTTTTGGCATATTTTCCCACGAAAGTGATGGAAGCGAGGTCGAGGAAGCCATTGATAAAACGGTTAAGGCCGAATTTGGTCACCCCGTATTTGCGGGCCCGGTGCTCCACCACTTTTTCACCGATTTTGCGAAAGCCCGCCCATTTGGCGATGACCGGTATGTAACGATGCATTTCGCCGTACACTTCAATACTCTTAACGGTTTTGAGGCGATACGCTTTTAACCCGCAGTTGAAATCATGCAGGCGAATCCCGCTTACGCGGCGGGTGGCCGCATTGAATAATTTGGAAGGCAGGTTCTTGGTAAGGGCATTGTCGTACCGTTTCTTTTTCCAGCCGCTCACCAGGTCGAAATGCCCGTCGATAATCATTGCGCGCAGCGCGGGAATTTCATCGGGCGAGTCCTGCAGGTCAGCATCCATGGTGATCACCACGTCGCCGGAAGCCGCGCGGAAAGCTTCGTTGAGGGCGGCAGATTTACCGTAGTTGCGCTGGAACTTGATGCCCTTGATATGCGGGTTTTGCGCAGTGAGGCCGAGAATGATCTGCCAGGAATCGTCGGTGCTGCCGTCGTCTACGAAAATGACCTCATACGAATAGCCATTCTCCTGCATAACGCGGGCGATCCAATCCGTCAGTTCCGGCAGCGATTCTGCTTCATTCAGCAGGGGTATGACAATCGACAGATCCATTTATAGCCTCGGTTGAATGGTTCGTTTGGTAATAGTAGCAATAAAGACCGACTTGATAAAATCGACGATCAGTTGCTGCCCCATGCCGATGAGCACCTGGGTATAGCCCAGCGGTCCGCCGGCGGCAGTAGCCATCTTTTTTATTTCTTCCAGCTTTTCAGCCGATCCCTGGCCGTTTTTCATTTTCCGTTCCGTTTCGGCGAGCAGGTATTGCAGCACCTGGTCGTTCGCAGCGGGATCAGCCCATCGAAAAAGACCCAGGTTGGCAAAAGCATAACACAGCTCAAAAATAAAATATGCCAGGAAAGCATATTTCAGCAGTTCTTTCATGTCGGGTTCCGGTTGCTGCCGGCGGCGCAGCCATACCGCGCCGGCGCCGATAACCAGCAATACCAGGGGCAGCATGGCATAGGCGCTGAGAAATCCCGATAAGGCCGCGGTGCCCGACCGGTGACTGATGAACAGCCCGGCGGCATAGAGCATGCCGGCGGCAAGGCCGGCTATCAAAGACAGCTTCACCGTCATAACCTGATTTGAACGGATGTGCCGGCAATAGTGCCGAGTACCTTACCTGTCAGCTCTTTTCCGATAAAGGGATTGTTGCGCGATTTTGACCGGATATCGGCCACAGAGAACACCGATTGCCGCGCCGGGTCGACCAGGGTTAGCTCGGCCGGCTGGCCTTCTTCTATGCGGGCCGATGGCAACTTGAAAATAGCACGCGCCTGCACCGAGAACAGGTTTACCAGTTGCGTGTCGGAAAGAGTGGGAAGCGCGGTTTTTACCGCGGCATAAGCCGATTCCAAACCGGTCATACCGAATTTCGCGTATTCGAATTCAAGCACTTTCGAATCGTAATTATGGGGAAGATGGTGCGAAGCAATGCAATCGACGGTTCCGTCGAGCACCGCTTTACGCAGGCTGAGCATATCCTCCCGGCGCCTGAGTGGCGGATTCACTTTCAGGTTGGTATCGTAGCCCAGCAGGTCTTCATCGTTGAAGAAAAGGTGGTAGGGCGTAACGGAGCAGGTTACCTGGAGCCCCCCGTCTTTCGCCCGCCTGATGTACTCAACTGATTTGGGTGAACTGACGGCCGTAAAATGAATCCGGCTGCCGGTATAGCGCGCCAGTTTGATATCCCTGGCCACCATCAGCTCTTCTGCCATCATAGGCTTACCCGGTAAACCAAGCCGGGTCGATACAATGCCTTCGTTGATCAGTCCCTGGGGAGCAATGCTGGTGTCATCGGGCAGTTGTATGATGACGGCATCGATGGCCTTGACGTATTGCAGCGCTTTCAGCAACAGGCCCGCACTTTGTACCGGCTGGATGCCGTCGGTGAAAGCCGCGGCGCCATTGGCGAACATATCGTACATCTCGGCCAGCTCTTTGCCTTCGGCATGCTGTGTAACGGCGCCCAGTGGCAGCACACGGGCAGGCAGGTGGGCGTTCTTGGCCATGATGTATTCCACGGCCGATTTGGTATCTGTTACCGGCCGGGTATTGGGGATCACCATTACCGTGGTATAACCACCGGCTGCAGCGGCGGCGGCACCGGTCTCAATGGTTTCCCGGTATTCCATACCGGGGTCGTTGAAGTGAGCGAAAATATCTGCAAAGCCGGGCATTACCTGCCAGCCGGGATGATGATAAACGGCGGCGTCGCCGGCATCCAGCCCATTTCCTATCTGAAGAATCTTTCCATTGTCAACGATCATATCCTGAACGGAGCCTGCAAAAGGAGAGCGGGGATCGTTGATAAGCACCTGCCGGAATAATACTTTCATCGCAGTAAAGTTCCGCGAAATTAGCACTGTTATTTGATTTTTGCATATTGAAATTTTGCGTTAGCTTTGCCGACCGCAAAAGCAGTAATGCTTTGTGTAAAAGCGGGACGTAGCGCAGCCCGGTAGCGCGTTTGCATGGGGTGCAAGAGGTCGCTGGTTCGAATCCAGTCGTCCCGACTAAAGCCAAACGGCACCATTTGAAGACAAATGGTGCCGTTTTTTTGTTAAATGCCTATTGTTGATATAAAGTGACTTATAATTGTGAATTGTCCTTTGTGAGACACCACTTATTACACATCTTAGTCCTGCTAAAACTTTCAAATAGGCGAAGATATTGACAGGATTCGAATCGATTTAATTTCTTTCCTCGAGCATTTTTACTGAAACGCAAATCTCTGCTACAGCTGATAGAAAGGATAAAGTATAGAATGTCTGAAAACTTTGTTTTCAGCTATTGCGAAATCCTAAGGCTACTCTATGACTTGTGTTCAATATCCATCTTTTCGAGCTGTGTAATCATATAATAGGCAGTGGCAGTATTTCTGGTGTACTTATCCCATCAGGCAAAAAAGGATCGGATTTGGCCTCAAGCTTTGCTTGCATTCAACTGCTTCGTCATAGCGATCCATGCCGGCCTGTTAATCTTTTTGCTGAATGGTCTACAAATATTGTCTGAGCAATTTTTGCTCACTAAGTAAATCGGGTTATCGTTTGCAGTTACCGGGACGAGTGAATCAGTATCTGTCGTAGTTCGTGCTTTCGGTATGCCACATTCTCAAGCACAAGGTCTTTGTACGCATCTTTTGAATATTGGTCCGCTTTCGTGAAGACAGTAGGATCAACCTTTTGAAAATTCTGTCCATATTTTACCGGCTTTGATTCTGCAATGTGTATGCGGTCTAAAAAGCTCTCGAAATGATGCAGTTCTGAAAACCAATAGCCTTGAAGAATGATATGGAGCTTTTCGTTGATGATAAGCAGTGCCTGCACTGCGCGTACCACCTGTTCAATATCTTCGGGGCTGTGTTGCATTTGGCAATTCATGGTTACAAGCTGGATATGCGGGTTACGCTTCAACCATTGCTGGTATTGGGTAATATGGAAATCGTTCACAGCATAAATATGCGGGATAGTAAACAGTCCGTTTTCCTCAAGCAACAGGGATGATACTATGCTTTTCTTTTGGTTGAGGCGTTGCGCCACCGGACATTCTCCACCGAAGACCGAAAAATTAAACCCGGTAACTGCCCAAAAATTCATCCTGCTGAGCTGTTGAAACAATTCACAAACGGTACGTTGGTGCCAGATCGTCTCAATGAGCGCATCCTGCCCTGTTAAAAATAGTATTACTTTCTTACGCGCACACAGTCCACGAATCACGGCGGCGTCCCGGAATAAAATTTTTTTGATGATATATTGTCCGGCGACAATTTTTAATGGGCTGACAAGGATGTCTGTTAATGTCAATCCCACTACCTCTGATGTAGCATGGTATGCCAGTTCAATCGTACGATAATCGAAGATAGGAATATAAGGACCCTGCACAGCAACGCTGTTGGAAGGCGCAATATCGAATCCCAGCCCGCCTGCTTCCTTTAGAAAAGAATGGATGCGCGGGTCCTGGCAGGTCACGATATTCGTACCCGAGGGGTTTACGCAACTGACGAGCACCTCTCTTGCCTCTTGCGGTTCGATGTGTGGTAAATAAATGCCGTTGCCTGCAAGGCAATAAGAGGCAGGAGACAAATATTCACTGAACAATCCTGGTGAAACGTGCATACATCCCGTTTGATTCCTTGATGATCTTACCGGCATAATGCACACCCAAATGCGTACAGGTCTCTACCATCTCAGATTGTTTCGTACTTAATTTCCCCACGATGGATGCCATTACCAGTATTTGATAATAGGGCCATGACTTTTGCAGGCTGACGGGCACATCTTTTTTTACCAAGGGCGATTCCTTTAACCTGACATGGAAAGAAATTGCGCAGGTATCTGCGATTTGATCCTGCCTTGAGCGGCCGCCCCCGGCGGCATTTGCTGCGATCGGCTCCCGGATAATAACTGAATCTTTTTTATTGCGATCAGGTTTAATTTTTGATCCCATAGAGGTATACTTTACTTTTTATAAATGGATAATTCATACTCACTCCGGCTATCCATACAGTCAGAGGACTATCGTAAAGCTTATGTGATCGGAAGAATTGAGGCTGATTTTAAACCCAAAAAATATATCTTTGGGGTCCTGAATAAAAGAAGCTTTGCTTCTCCGACCGGTAAGCCTGCTTATCGGTTTTTTTATATTACGTTACAGTAGTCATGATGCTTTTTTAAAGAGTTTATACATTTCAATCATTCTTTCATCTGCGATTTCACTTATTAGTTCCTCCCACTGTTTGTAACGCACTCCACATTGTTCGCACATATCAGGGAGAAAAATGTCTTCATCCGAAAGCAGTACCGTTTGTTGCTTATCTTTAAAAGCGATATAGAGGGTACTCACATCCTCGGGGCTTAAATGCCGGCTTTTTCCTCTGCGCCAATTTTCGAAAAGTTCCACATCATCAATATTCAGACGGGTAACTTGCTTGTATGGACTAAGCTGTTGCATGGTCACTCCGTTATATTGCTGTATTTTCAACCTGGATACCCCAAGGCTACCCGCAGGTAACAACTCATGCACCTTGAATACTCGTAGGAGCATAAGCAAATGGTTAATATCGTTGGCGATGTACATTAATTCCGAATCGCAAGTACCTCAGATTCGAACTGCTTTTTAAGATCATCAATATTGGTATGCATAATCTCCGCTGCTTTCGACCACATGATCCTCTTTTCTGCCAACGCACGCACCAACAGGGTTTCCTTACGGATAGGCGTTTCTCTGCCCAAAAAATTTCCCGACCCCATAGTCCTCATTTCATTGTTCTTCCATTCCTCATAAGTATTTAACCAGGAATTCAGGTCGCTACGGGAAATGTAGCCGGTTTCATTCGCGCGAAAAATGATAGCCTGGATAGAAATACCATAGGTTTCCTTGATCCGTCTTAACTCTAGGAATGAAATGCCCAGGCGCTTTTTTCCCAGTTCTTCAATAAGCGCCTCATCCGTGATTAATACCGCGCCGGCGAAATGATTGCAGTACCGTTCGATCGTCTCTTCATCCAGGTCCTGGGCAAACTGAAGAATGAGGTGGCCCAGTTCGTGAATCGCTGTCAAACGTTTTCGCTCTATTGAGCGAACATTGCTATTTAGAACCACCACCGGTATTTCTTGGTTCATCATCGTACTCAGACCGCTGAAATTTTCATTGTAAGTAACCTCGACCACGTACACACCTTTGTTTTCCAACGTATCCACCACGTCTGCAATGGGCACACTGCCCAGTTTCCACTTTTTGCGCAGTTGTTTAGCGGCTTTCTCTACATCCTTTTTGTCTGTGATTCCCAAATCTGCCAGCGGGTTTTCGAATGTGCGCTCCATTCCCAGCAGATTTTCCAGGTCAATGAAGTAAGTCACCTCATCAAGCACCTGCTGCTTGATCTCAAGAAGGGTCACCTGTTTTACCTCCTTTTCGCTGTTATGCCTGAAACGAATCTGTTCAAGCTCGTAACGATTTTCCACGCTGTCCCGGAAATATTGATACGGCTTGTTGAAAATCTCGCAGACATTCAATAGCAGTTCACTGCTGGGTTTCATCTCACCGCTTTCCAGCCTGTGCACTGCCTGCCTGGATACACTCAGCTGTTCTGCAAGTTGTTGCAGGGTCATCTGGTACCGTTCCCTAAGCTCTTTTAATCTTGTTGCAAAGGCCTCCATAAAGTTTGTTTACGATACAAATTTATATATTGTCAATTTAAAATAAAAAAATAATATTTTTGATTGACTATTTTGTCGCAAAGTTGAAAATCGCGACAGGAACACTCATAAATTTGTCGGGATAATACAATAGAGACAAAAGTAAACTTAAATTTGTCGCGATAAAAGAATCGCGACAATGGCCAAAGCGGAAAATAAAGATTCAAAGGAAATCATACTTATCCTTGCAGGAGAGGATAGCGGGCTTTCTATTGACCAAATTGAAAGGAAACTCTCCAGCCCCCCGGACCGGCGAACGCTGCAAAGACGTTTAAAGGATTTAATAACTGTAGGCGACCTGATATCTTTCGGGAAGGGTCGTGCCACCCGGTATCAACTGGCAAAAGCCATTCCCATAAGCGATCCAAAGATAACGGAGACCGAACTAGTGCCGCTGTCCCGGGAAGGCAGGAAAATCCGGCAGCTGATTTCCCAACCGCAGCAAAAAAGGCAGCCGGTAGGTTATAACAGGGATTTTCTGGACAGCTATCAGTCGAACCAGACTAGTTACCTCACAAATCAGGAAAAGGAAAAATTAGCCGCCTTGGGAGTAACCGCACAGATAAATGCCCCCGCAGGCACTTACGTCAAACAGATTTTACAAAGACTCCTAATAGATTTGGCCTGGAATTCAAGCAGACTAGAAGGTAATACCTATTCCCTGCTGGATACCCAACGATTGCTCGACCAGGGCGTAAAGGCTGGTGATAAATCGGCATCAGAGGCCCAAATGATCCTCAACCATAAAGACGCCATTGAATTTATCGTTACCAATACAGAAGGAATTGGAATCAACCGGTATACCATACTCAGCTTACATGCACTGCTATCCAATAACCTTTTGCCTAACCCTGCAGCTTCGGGAAGCCTGAGAATACACAGCGTGGGCATCACAGGTTCGGTGTATATTCCTCCCGGCATGCCCCAATTGATTGAAGAAATGTTTGAGCAGATCCTTGATAAAGCTGCCCGGATTGAAGACCCGTTTGAACAGGCTTTTTTTATCATGGTACAACTCCCATATCTGCAGCCTTTTGACGATGTCAATAAGCGGGTATCCCGCCTGGCAGCTAATATTCCGTTGAATAAAAAAAACCTTGCTCCCTTGTCTTTCGTTGAGGTACCGGGTTCATTGTATATAGAAGGGTTACTGGGTGTATACGAGTTAAACCGGGTGGAGTTATTAAAGGATATTTTTCTCTGGGCTTATGACCGTTCAGCCAAACAATATGCAGCGCAACGTCAGTCACTGGGAGAACCGGATCCTTTCCGGATGCAATACCGGGAACTGATCCGTTCAGTCATTCAGGAAATCGTCTCCACTCCTCATTCAAAGGGAGAAGCTATTATCATGATAAAAGCCCGCTCGCTCAAGCTTCCGGGACCAGACCAGGAAAAATTTGTACAGACAGTAGAAAATGAACTCGTCAGTCTGCATGAAGGCAACTTCGCGCGATATTTTGTAACGCCGTCCCAGTTCAAAGATTGGCAGAAAGTCTGGAATACAGTATAATGGTTCTCTGACATTTCTTCTTTTACCGGATATTGGTAAATTTGAATATGGCTGAAAAATTGATAGAACTGGTCACTCGAAAGTTGCTGGAAAAGTTCGGAGCAGGGATGCACAAACCCGGATCCGGCAGTGCATCGGCGTTTCAGGGAATGCTATCTGCACAGTTGCTGCTGACGGTGATTGATTTGACAAATCAACCCGAAAGAAAAGAAAAATATAAAAATAATTTAGTTAAACTCTTATCAATCCGCGACGACGTTCAGTTGCGGTTATATCCGGCGCTGGAGAAACTATTTCAGGAGGACTCTGAGCATTTTGATATAGTAATAGGTTTGAGAAGGCAACGTGACGCAGCCCGGAACAAAGATTGGCTGTTGTATCAACAAAAGTTGGTCGAGGCCAATGACGCTCTCAAGATAGCAACGGATTTACCGCTTAATATTGCTGAAATTTGCCTGGAGTTAGGCAGATATGCAGGAGAGGTATTTGACTATGGATTTCAATCTGCCCGTGGTGATTCAGGGGTGGCATTGCAATGCGCCATCTCCGGAATGGCCAGTTGCCTGTCAATTATCGAACTCAATTTAACGAAGCTTCCCGCAGATGACTGGATGAGCAAAATAAGAAGCCAAAAGACGAAATTAAAAAGCCAGTACATAGAACTTTTGAACCTCGGCACAGCAAAGCTTGGTATTCTGGAGAACGAAGCGGAAGGAAATTGGCAGTCTGAGCAGAATTTTGCCATATACAAGCGTGGTACATTGGGACAGAATATCCGAACCGACCAGGATATGGAAAAACTGGTAAGGGATTTTCAAAACAAACTTTGGCTGGAACGTGAGCGCATCTGGGGGAAAGGAGCGCTTACAAATGCAATGAATGTAATAAATCCCAAGGATGTTTTGCAAAAAGTATTAGGTTATACCTATATCGAATCGGGTTCGCTGGGGATGCACGCCATCGGCGACGAGATTTTCGAAGTGGCCGGCGTGATCGATAAAAATAAAAAGCTGATCAGTATCTCCAACAACTATTCAAGGGAAATTATGAATTTTACCTTAGCTCACGAACTTGGTCACCTCGTTCTGCATGAGCAGGCAGTACTGCACAGAGACCGGCCCTTTGATGGATCAACAACTGTTCCCAAAGATTTATTGGAGCAGCAGGCAGATAAATTTGCGGCCTATTTTTTAATGCCGGCAC
Organism: Flavihumibacter sp.; assembly: GCA_039811405.1. GTDB lineage: Bacteria > Bacteroidota > Bacteroidia > Chitinophagales > Chitinophagaceae > Flavihumibacter. The sequence goes on from JBDHYM010000030.1 coordinate 21,626, forward strand.
CGATTGTAAGAGATGTTTTTTATGAAATGTTCGGCACTGAGAAACTGCGAATGGATGAAGGAATAGCGCTTGCACTGGCAGTGGGAAACCTCGGCGAGTTCAGGGCAAGATGTAAGGATCAACGGGGCTTTGCGATGGTAATTGCACAAACAGAATTCTATGGCGGAAAATCATTTAACTCCTTGGCAAAAATTTTCAAAGTGTCACCCGGAGCAATGGCAATCCGCCTCATGGAACTTTCTCTGGTAGAATTTTAATCAAACTATTGGCGTCTAAACACGCAAATCTGAACGCGTTTTATCGACGACCCAATGAATAATCCTCTATTTTCAATGCAGTTTACCATTGCAAGCCGGAGAATATTTTAATAGCTTTTTCATTTTTCAAACATTTTATTTTTAATCACATTAAATGAAAAATAGTTTCGTGATTTTATTCATGACAATCGGACATAAAACTGAATAGAAATTTTATTTGGCCATGCAATCAAGGATAGTTATTACAATAAGTTCGAGCCAATTTAAGTTATATAAATCTTGACATTACGTGCCAGTTCAGAACTTAATAATCTCATTGATTATCAAGTGCGTAGAAAGCATTGTCGAGAACAAATTTTCTTAAATCCTCCAAAAAATGGTTCGAAAATTGTCCCGACAGTGTAGGCGTACCTGAAAATCGGCAGTTGTAAAGTAGGGTAATCTATTTACATTTAAACTGTCAGGTATGAAAAAATC
>JBDHYM010000031.1:0-22301 GCA_039811405.1 Flavihumibacter sp.
ATCGTGGTGCTGCAGTTCAATTCCAACCGCAGCATCAACGACCTGATCGGCAGCAATAACAGCTTACTCGAACACCTTACAGTAAAATCAGGGCTGGAAAACCTGCGCAGCGAAATCCTGTCGATGGAAAGCCGGTTGCGGGGCGTGGTTATCAGCGGCCAGCCCAACCAGGCCGATCTTTCGGGCGATTCCGCGGCTGTTCATGCCGCCATTCGCAAGTTGGAGAATGGCCATCTTGATACCCGTCTCCAGCCCTCACTCCGACAGCTCAAACTTCTTGCAGCCCAAAAGCTCGCTTTCAGTCAAATGATCATCGATAGCCTGCGTACCGGTGGCAAAGCGGCTGCCGAACGTGTTATCAATACCGGCACCGGCGCCAGCCTCATCGATTCCATCGATGCCGAGATCAGGATCATCGACGGATTGCACCAGCAGGCTGTGGTGCGCGCCACTGAACAAGCCGATCAAAACGGGCTCAAGGCCAAAACCATGGGCACTCTCATGGCCGCCATCGCCGCCATCGCTTCCATTTTTACCTTCGCTTTCGTGGCCCTGCGAATGCAACAACAGCAAAAACTGATAGAGCGGCTCAACGAATCGGAAAAGAACGCTGTTAACGCCCGCCAGGCGCAGGAGAAATTCCTCGCCAACATGAGCCATGAAATCCGCACCCCCCTCAACGCCATCCTCGGTTTTACCAACCTGCTCAGCCGGCAGCCGCTCGATCAAAGACCCCGTGAATATGCCGATGCCATTCATCGCGCCGGTGAAAACCTCACGGTGATCGTGAATGACATCCTCGACCTTTCCAAGCTCGATGCCGGCATGATGCGTCTCGAAAAGATAACCTTCAGCCTCCGCGACCTGCTGCAATCAGTCGGCATGCTGTTCAACGGCAAAGCCACCGAAAAACGGATCAGCTTTACCAGCGAGGTCGGCGACGAAGTTCCCGATATGCTGCAGGGCGATCCTACCCGCCTTACCCAGATCCTCGTTAACCTGCTTGGCAATGCTTTTAAATTTACCGACAGCGGCACTATTGCCGTACGTGTACACGCCCGTTCGCTGAACCACCAGTCAACGCAGCTTACCATCGAAGTGCGCGATACAGGCATCGGCATCGGCGCCGGTGAGCTGGCCCACGTCTTCGATCGTTTTCGCCAGGCAGAAGACGCCACCAACCGGAAATACGGCGGCACCGGCCTCGGGCTCACCATTGTCAAAGAGCTGGTCGCCATACAACAGGGACATATCCTGGCAAGCAGCGAACCGGGAACGGGCACCTGCTTCCAGATAACCATTCCCTACCAACTGGCTGCCGGTAACCGGGCCGCCTGGAATGCACAAACACAAATGCCGCTCCCCGACCCCGTCACCGCAAGACTGCTGGTAGTTGAAGACAACGAGCTCAACCAACGCCTGCTGTCGCACCTGCTGGCGGGATGGAACATCAGCTTCGATGTGGCGGGCGACGGACAGGAAGCTATCCGGCAATTGCGCAACCAGTCGTACGACCTGGTGCTGATGGACATACAGATGCCACAGATGGACGGCTATACAGCCACCCGCATCATCAGAACCGAGCTGGGCCTTTCCATTCCCATCATTGCTATGACCGCCCACGCATTGGCCGGCGAAAAAGAAAAATGCATAGCGGCCGGCATGAACGATTATATTTCCAAACCCCTTCATGAGCACCAGCTCTATTCGATGATACACGACCACCTTCAATGGCGCGCCGCTACCCCACGGTCGGAACCGCCGGCGGATACCGGCCAGGAAACATATGCTACCATCGATCTGCGGTACATGCGCCAGGTTAGCCGGGGCGACCTTTCTTTTGAGAAAACCGTGGCCGGGCAATTTATCGAAGGCATAGACGAAGAGCTGGCATCGCTGGCCGACGCCCTGCGGCAGAAAAACAGCCTGCAGGCGGCCCGCATTGCCCATAATATGAAAACCACCGTCAGCATTATGGGCCTCAATGAAAAGCTAAACCCCTGGCTCGACGCCATCGAGCACCCTGCGGATGAACAGGAACAGCAAGCGGCTTTCGACGCGCTGAACGCCCGTTGCCGTGACGCCGTTTCAGAAACCAGGCAGTTTATACACTCACTGGAAAATTAATGACGGCAAACAACCAGTGATGCTCATTAACGAGCAGATAACATCCCGGCTGCTGTAATTGACTAGCTTTATAAAAATTGAACATCATGAAAAAGTTCCTCGTTGCCTTGTTCAGCATGCTGGCAATAGCCGGTACCGGTATGGCGCAAACACCCGCCACCGCGCAAACACCGGCAAAAGCAAAAACCGCCGCTACCACCGCCAAAAAAGAAACTACCGCGGCCACCGCTGCGGCGCCGGCCAAAAAAGACGGTACACCCGATATGCGTTACAAGGCCAATAAAGAAGCTGCCAAAAAACCGGCCGTACACACCAAGAAAGACGGTACACCCGACAAGCGTTACAAGGAGAACAAAAAATCATAATGGACGCAAAATCCCCGCATATACTCAACACTTCGGCCAACTTGCTGGGATTTTGCCTGGTGGTGCTGACATCGATCCGCATTTCGCGTTTCAATGCCGGCACCATCATTGATGAAGTAACAGGCGTGGCCAGCATCCTGCTCATGGCCAGTTGCCTGTTTTCTTTTCTTTCCCTGCGTACCGGCCAATACCGCATGGGCGAAAAGCTGGAAAACCTGGCCTCGGTCGTTTTCCTCCTGGCCCTTTTTTGCCTTTCCGGCACTATCCTGCTGGTTTCATTCAATGTACTGCCCCATACCATCGCAAAAAACTAGCCTATGCGATGCAATGCCGCCCCGCCTGACAAAAATCAGTTTATTGTATAACCGCTATCAGCGAAGCCCTGCAGGTCATAGGGCAAATTTGTACTATGACCCGTTCTGTTTTACCCAACGCAGGCCTGCTGTCGAAATATGACCGCCCGGTACCGCGGTACACCAGCTACCCAACCGTTCCCTACTGGAAAGAAGGGATCAGTAAAGAGACATGGCGGCACGACGTACAGCAACGTTTTAGCACCGCTCATCTCGAAGGAGGCATAGCACTGTATATTCACCTTCCTTTCTGCGAAACACTTTGCACCTACTGCGGGTGCAACAAAAAGATCACCCGCCGGCACTCGGTGGAAGGCCCTTATATAGAAAGCCTGCTGCGCGAATGGTCGATCTACCGGTCATGGGCAACTCGAAAGCTGCTCATCCGCGAAATACACCTGGGCGGCGGGACGCCTACTTTTTTTTCGGCGGGGAACCTGCGCCTGCTGATAGAAGGGCTGCTCGAACATTGTACAGTGGCTGAAGATGCCGCTTTCAGCATCGAAGGGCACCCGAACAATACCACCGCCGATCACCTGCGCACGCTCGCCTCGCTGGGCTTTAACCGCATCAGCTATGGTGTGCAGGACCTAGATCCCAAAGTACAGGTGGCCATCAACCGCATACAGCCTTTCCAACATGTATTAACGGCCGTTGAAAATGCAAGAGCTGCGGGATTCGGGTCAGTGAACCTCGACCTGGTATACGGACTGCCTTTTCAGTCGATCGAAGGATTACGCCATACCATCGAACAGGTGCTGTCGCTAAAACCCGACCGCATCGCTTTTTACAGTTACGCGCATGTTCCCTGGAAAAGCCGGAGCCAGCGACTCTATGATGAAAAAGATCTTCCGCCCGCAGCCGAAAAATTGCAATTGCAGGAACTGGGTCGCGCCCTCTTCCGGGAGCACGGCTATGAAGACATTGGTATGGATCATTTTGCGCTGCCGACCGATGAATTGTATACGGCCCGTAAAGAAGGCCGCCTGCACCGAAACTTCATGGGCTATACCGTTACTGCCTCATCCATGCTGATCGGCCTGGGTGTATCTGCCATCAGCGATACCGGCACAGCCCTGGTGCAAAATGAAAAAGAGCTGAGCAATTACGTGGCAGCCGTCGGCCGCCGCGAAACAGCCGTTTACCGCGGCCATTTTCTCAGCGAAGAAGACCAGCTCTTTCGCCGCTACATACTTGATATTGCCTGCAAAGGGGAAACAATTTTGCAGGAAAAATTTGCCGGCCTTGTCAACGAGCATTGTTTACCGGCGCTCACCGACATGGAAAAAGACGGATTGGTATCAGTGTCCAGCCAAACGATCACACTTACCAGCATGGGTCGCTATTTTCTGCGAAATGTCTGCGCCGCGTTTGATATTTACCTGCAACAGTCGGCTTCCGGCAGGCCTGCATTCAGCAAAAGCATTTAACGGCCTATCGCCTGAAAGCAATTTAATAGCACCGGTTGCGGGCGGAATGCAAAAAAATCCATTCTTTTAGGGCATGAAATATGACTTTGACGAGATCATCGATCGCCGGCACAGCAACAGCATGAACTACGAAGGCTGGCGCGATTATATGTTCCGTGATAACCCTTCTGCCGAATTCCCATTCCCGCAGGAAGCCTTTATCCGACTTTGGATCGCCGATATGGATTTCGCCACGCCGGCCGTAGTGCTCGATGCCATCAGGGATCGCCTTAATCAGAAAATACTCGGTTATACAAGCCTGTTTGACCCCGCTTATTTTACCATATTAAAACAGTGGTTTCAGCACCGCTATAACTGGGATATCGACCCCCGCCAGCTTGTTTTCGCACCAGGCGTAGTACCCGCCCTGATCAGGCTGGTAGGATTGCTTACGCAACCGGGTGAGAACGTCCTGATCACCACGCCCTCGTATGCGCCATTCAAAATGGCAGGCGATCAGCATAACAGGCAGGTTTTTTATTCGCCGCTGCAACACCACGATGGTCTATATAGTATGGATCTGGCCGATATAGAAGCGCAATTGGCCGACACCTCGAAAAATATCAGGCTGTTCATATTGTGCAACCCGCACAACCCTACCGGTCGTGTGTGGACGCCCGAAGAACTGCGGGCGGTAGGTCGCTTATGCCTCGACAATAATTGCCGGATCATTTCTGACGAAATCCATTGCGACCTGCTGCGCCGGGGGCAGTTGCACACACCGCTGGCAACCCTGTTTCCGGGTAGCCACAACATCATTACCTGCACAGCACCTACCAAAACCTTTAACCTGGCCGGTATATTGCATTCGCATATATTCATTCCCGACCAGGAGCTGCGCAATACCTGGATGGCCCGTCACTGGGAAATGCAGAACCCGCTGAGCATCGCCGCCACCCAGGCAGCCTATGAAAAAGGAGCGCCCTGGCTGGAGGCGCTGCGTACATACCTCGATGAGAACCTGGCCTTTCTCGACGACACCCTGCGGCAGCAACTGCCCCGTGCCCGTTTTCGCATCCCTGAAGCGACCTACCTGGCCTGGGTGGATATTTCAGCCTATGGCAATATCATCGGCGACACCGAACGTCCTTCGCGGTTTTTCGCCCGGAAAGCCGGCGTGCTGGTAGAAGACAACGATATGTTTTTGGCATATGGCGAAAAACATATCCGGATCAATGTCGCTTGTCCGCGGGCCGTGCTATCCGAAGGCCTTCAGCGGCTGATAAGATCGCTGGCATAAAGAGTAGCAATGCCAAACAGGAGCTATCTTCGCAGATACTCCGTACCGGCAGGTTAGCTCTGTTCGCTCATTCAGGAATTCTTCAAAATCGGCTTAAAACTTTGTATGAAAGCAAGGCCATCATCAACAACCATGCAAAAAAACAACGGAAGGAAATATTGGGAAGGACGCTTCTCCACGCTGTTCTCGCTCCTCGCAGGATATATATTGCTGTCGACCCTGGTCCGGGTTTTATTCCTCGTTTGGTCCGCCGGGGGCATCGGGTTCCAACCGGCAACCACCCTGGCGGCATTTTGCGTGGGATTTGTTTTTGATCTGGCCGCTGCCCTCGGCCTTGTGCTGGTGTACAATGCCTACCTGCTGCTGCTGCCCAAAAGATGGATCGGCTCCATAGGCGACCGGGTATTCACCGTCTTCTATTGCTTCGTTATTGCCGTGCTGGCATTTTTCAGCCTCCTGGCCGAAATCACTTTCTGGGATGAGTTTGGCGCCCGTTTCAATTTCATTGCGGTCGACTACCTGATCTATACCTACGAGGTAATAGAAAATATAAACCAGTCGTATCCCCTGCCCTGGCTGATCGCCACCCTGATCTTGCTGGCCCTGCTGTCGATCTTCCTGCTCTGGAAGAAAAAGATATTCGCACGCAGCTTCTCCGACAAGCTGCCGTTACGAAACCGCGCACCTATTGCTATAACCGTGTTCGTGCTTGCACTTGCTTTGTTCAGCGTGCTGAACAACAAGATGGCCGAATTCAGCCGTAACAACAGCATCAATGAAATCAGCAAGAACGGCATATTCTCCTTTGTGGCGGCCTTCAGGTCGAACGAGCTCGACTATGAGACCTTCTATCCGCAACTGCCGCTGAATGAAGCCTATTCCATCGTTCGGAAAAACCTGTTGCAGGAAAACCAGCGTTATACCGACGACAACCCCGAAAACATAAACAGGACAACAACCGGCGGCGACAGCAGCAATACCCGCCCGAATATTGTGCTGGTTGCCATCGAAAGCTTCAGCGCCGATTTCCTGGCCGAATTCGGAAATACGGATCAGTTGACGCCCTTCTACGATTCGCTTACGCGTGAGAGCATTTTTTTCAGCAACCTGTACGCCACCGGCACCCGAACAGTACGGGGTATGGAAGCCCTTGTTTTGTCCGTACCGCCCACACCCGGCAACAGCATCGTGCGGCGCCCCGATAACCAGTCGCTTTTTTCGATCGCCAGCATCCTGAAGTCAAAAAATTATCACCCCTATTTTATCTATGGCGGAGATGGATATTTCGACAATATGAATAACTTTTTCGGCGGACAGGGCTTCGACATCGTTGACCGCAATCGCGGCAATCCCCTGTCAGACAAAATTTCCACCCACCGCTATAAGATACCCACCGAAGAAGTGCATTTTGAAAATGCCTGGGGCATCTGCGATGAAGACCTTTACCGGCAGGCGATCAAATACGCCGATAAAAGCGACAGCGCGGGCACACCCTTCTTTCATTTCATCATGACCACTTCCAACCACAAACCTTATACCTTCCCCGAAGGGAAAATAAACATGCCGCAGGGAGAACGAAACAGTGCGGTAAGATATACCGACTATGCGCTGCAGCAATTCATTCAGCAGGCGAGAGGGAAAAAATGGTTTGATAACACCGTTTTCCTGATCGTGGCAGATCACTGCGCCAGCAGCGCCGGCAAATGGGAGATCAATATCGACAAACACCATATCCCTGCTGTCATCTTCAACCTCAAAAGGCAACCGGAAAGAATCAGCCGGCTGGTTTCGCAGATCGACCTTGCCCCCACCCTGTTCGGTTATCTCGGATGGACCTACAATACCGAGCTCTACGGCAAGGATATAAACCAGACCAGGCCGGGCGACGAACGGGCTTTTATCGGCAACTATCGCACCCTGGGCGTATTGAAAGACTCACTGTTTACGCAGATAGACGACCGGAAAAGAGTAAAACAATTCGTGGTTTCGGCCGACGGGAAAAATATGGTTGAAAACAACAACCCCGATCAGCCTTCGGCAGCCGCCACTATTTCTTATTATCAAACCGCCAGCGACCGCTTCAAAAACAAAAAGATGAAGGAAAAATAGCGGCGGACGCGAAACGGTTGAAGCATCTTAAAAAGAAAAAACATGTGGCTAGTTTATGCTTTTTTATCCGCGCTGTTTGCCGCTGTAACCGCCGTCCTGGCCAAAGTGGGCGTAGCCGGTATCAGCTCCAATCTCGCTACCGGCATCCGAACCATTGTCATATTACTACTGACCTGGGGTATCGTGTTATGGAGGGGAGAAGCCAAAGATATAGGCCATATACCCAGGCACAGCGTTTTGTTCCTCGTGCTGTCGGGGCTGGCAACGGGGCTCTCGTGGCTTTGCTATTTTAAGGCCCTCCAAATCGGCAAGCTGTCGCAGGTGGCCCCGGTCGATAAGCTAAGTGTAGCCCTAGCGCTGGTCCTGGCCGCTGTATTCCTGCATGAAACGATGACGGTTAAAGAAATCGCGGGCGGCCTGCTCATCATTGCCGGGGTGGTCGTTCTTGCTTCCTGATGGCGTGCGTACCGCAACCAGACTCCCGGTGATTTTGCGTACCTTGATATTCTTTACAAAAACTAATTTCGTCATTGACCTCCCGGAAATCCTGATTGGAATATGAGCACCAATGCACAGAATGTTTTAGATTATCATGGCAGCAATGCCATCTTCCTGGTTTGGAAATTCAAAGAAGGCATTGCGATCAATGACGCCTTCAACAATATTTGCGCACTTGTTATCAATCTCAACAATTCGGCGGCCATCCGTTTCCCTGACGGAGGCGCCAGTTGTGTAATGGGGATCGGTCACGATGCCTGGCTGCGACTGCAGCTTCGTCGTCCTTTGCCCAGGGAGCTGGCGGTTTTCGAGCCGGTTTCTGGCAAGAAGCACCAGGCCGTGTCCACCCCCGGTGACCTGCATTTTCATATCCGCGGCAACGACAAAAGCATCTGCTATGATATGGCCAATGCGCTCTCGGCGTTGTTACAGCCTGTTGCCGACAGCCTCGAAGAAGTGCATGGCTTCCGGTATTGGGACGGCCGTTCTATCCTGGGCTTTGTTGACGGTACGGAAAACCCACAAGGGGAAAAACGCGCTTTCTTTGGTCTCGTGGGCGATGAGGATCCCGCCTACAAAGGCGGCAGCTACCTGTTTGTACAGAAATACATCCACGACCTGAAGGCATTCAACGCCCTGCCCCTGCACGACCAGGAGAACGTATTCGGCCGGTCCAAGCAAAATGATATTGAAATGTCCGATGACAGGAAGCCATCCAATTCACACAGCGCGCTGGCAAATGTGGGCGACGACCTCAAGATCGTTCGCGACAACCTGCCGTTCGGAAATATGTCGACCAATGAAATGGGCACTTATTTCATCGCTTATGCGAGCACCTTCAGCACCGTGAAAAAGATGCTCGACAAAATGTTTATCGGGTCGCCCGAAGGCAATTATGACCGGCTGCTTGATTTCAGCACGCCCAAAACCGGCACGCTTTTTTTTGTGCCTACCCTGTCGTTCCTGGAAAATCCCGACGCAGGCGACACGCCGGCGGAGGTTACGGCCCAGGCGCCGGTTGAAACAACAGACAAATCTGCAGGCTCATTACATATTGGCAACCTCAAAAACGAAACAGATCATGAATAATTTATACCGCAAACTCGCTCCCATTACCGACGACGCCTGGGAAGAGATAGAAGAAGAAGCCCGCCGCACCCTGAAGCGTCACCTCGCCGCCCGCCGCGTAGTGGATGTAAAAGGCCCCAACGGTGTTGATTTTTCATCAGTCGGCACAGGTCATATACAATCGATAGAGCCGCCTGCTGAAGGCATTCAGGCAGCGCAACGCCTGCTGCAACCCGTAATTGAGCTTCGTGTGCCTTTCGAATTATCGCGGCAGGCCATCGACGATGTGGAACGCGGTTCTGACGATTCAGACTGGTCGCCCCTGAAAGAAGCCGCCCGCAAGATTGCCTTTGCAGAAGACAATGCCGTTTTTGACGGATATGCCGCCGCGGGTATCCGCGGCATATCACAAGCAAGCAGCAACCCCACGCTCAGCTTGTCGGCCAACGTAAGAAGCTATCCCGATATCATTGCGCAAGCCATCAGCCAGTTGCGGCTGGCAGGCGTGAACGGCCCTTATCGTCTTGTACTGGGTGCAGCCCCTTTTACCACCGTTAACGGCGGCAGCGACGAAGGCTATCCCGTGCTGCAGCACATCAAACAACTCATTGAAGGCGATATTATCTGGGCGCCCGCTATCCAGGGTGGATATGTGCTTTCCACCCGCGGCGGTGATTTTGAGCTGAGCATCGGGCAGGACGTCTCTGTCGGTTATCTCAGCCATACCGATGCTGCGGTGAAGCTCTACCTGCAGGAAAGCTTTACGTTCCGCGTACTGACCGATGAGGCATCGGTACCGCTGGCAATAGCCGTGAAGCCCTAGCTGCTGCTGTAAAACAGCAACCACTCACCTGCCCGCGAACTGGTATTTGACACCACCGGTAAACCAGCGGCCGGGCATGATGGCGCCAAGCAAATCGCTGTACTGCGTATCAAACAGGTTATCGGCCGCTGCAAAAACACCCAGCCGCTGCTTGAAAAAGCGATACTCGACCCGTGCATTGGCAAGAAAATAAGAAGATGATATGGTTGCATTGATTGACCCGGCCTTTTGCTGTTCCCTTTTCTTAAACAAGCCATTCAGCCCCACCGAAAAGCGGTTAACCTGGTAAAGCACCGAGAAATTGGTCATGAACCGCGCATGAGACGATATATAAAAAGACAACAGGCTGTCGCTGCTATTGCTATCCATCCAAACCATACCGGCATTTACGGTTATTTTCCGCGTTTCCGAAAAACGCTGCTGGTATTGCAGGTCGGCTTCGAACCCTGTTGTCCGAACGCTGGAGATATTCCTTGCCAGTGCGTATGTGCCGGTAGGCACCAGGTTATCTTTCCGCGGCATCTCAGCATAGGGCGTAGTGCTGTAATCGATCAGCCGTTGCTGAAACCGCTGAAAGAAAGACGCCGCCACCTTAAAGCGGTCTTTAAAGAATTTATCGGCGCCGAACTCATAGCTAACCGACCGCTCTGCCAGCAGGTCGGGGTTGCCGATAGAGCCTGAGCGCACCAGCTCTTTGTTGTAATTATTATACCGTTCGGTAAAATCAGGATCGCGAATGGTCTTACCTACGCTTGCCCGGTATTGCCAGTCGCTTCTTTTATACGAAATATCGAGCTGCGGCACCAGCTCGGCATTGGAGTGCTGGAAAATCACCCATTGCAGGGAGGGACGCAGGTAGAGCCCTTTTGCCAGCGTTTGTGACAATGTAACAAAAGGTGACAACTGGAAAAGAGAATGATTGCCCCGATCATTAGACCGGATTTGTTTCTGCTGGAAGTTAACCCCTGTCACCAGCCGGGTTTTATCGCCCGGCTGGCTTTCATACTGCAATACCGACTGGAACAATTGTGATATGTTTTCATTGGCAGCCGATGCCGGTGAAAACTGGTAGCGGTCATGCAGATTTTTATACCCCAGGTCGAGGGTCAGCCGTTGCCGGCCCGCCTGGTAGTTGATCTTCGCCTGCTGCCAGAATCCGCTGACCTTTTCGCGGGCGGTATCAATAACATAGGTAGTATAAAAGTTCTGCGCGGCGAAATCGCGGCTATCATACGCAAGGCGATATGATACATCCCAGTGTTTGTCGATAAAATATTTTACCGCTGCCGATGCCGTGGTATTGTGAAAAAAACCCTTCGTGCCTCTTTGCTCAATCCCCCCGGCATTATTGGTCAGTATGCCACCGCCAATGTGCCATCTATCTTTGCTGTACCTGAAGCCGGCATTGGCATTCAGGTATCCGTATTGCCCGCCGGCCACACTGCCAGATGCGCTGCTCTTGTTATTACCCTGCTTAGCGGCAAAGGTTTTGGTGATAACATGAATAACACCGCCTACCGCGTCGGCGCCGTAAATGGCCGATGAAGCGCCTTTTAATACTTCAATCCTGTCTATCTCCTCAGGAGCAATCGGAATATAGCTGTTGAAATGCCCGGTATTAGGATCGTTCAGCCGAACGCCGTCCAGGATCACCAGCACCTGCTGGAAGGTGCCGCCGCGCAATACGATATCGCTTTGCGACCCCATAGGCCCCCGGGCCTGTATCTCTATGCCCGGCACATACCGCAATAATTCGTCGAGCGAATGTACAGGCAGGCTACTGAACTCATCACCCCTGATAATACTGATATTACGACCCGTCTCCGAGCTGCGCTGCTCACTCAGCGTAGCGGTAATTGTCACCGGGTCAAGTGAAGTTTGTGCAGTGACCGCACCCGCGGTCATAAGCAGCAGTACCAACAGGCTGTTTTTCATACTACTTAAAATGGCGACAAATGTATGTAATCAGCGGCAATAGGTTCAACAATCAAAAGCGATTGTAAAAGTTATCCATTCTGCCTTCAAATGCCGGGCTCATATACCCTTTCAGTTAAAAAAGTTACGGACCAGAATAAGGTTTTATAGTTGTTCGTAACTAATGTCAGAGCCCATCATAGGCCGCGAAGAAGAAAAGAAAACACTCAGGGAAGCGCTTCGCTCCAAAGAAGCGGAACTTGTGGTCATTTGTGGCCGTCGTCGAATCGGAAAAACATTTCTCATTCGTCATCGCTTTGAAAAACATCTGGTCTTTGAATTTACAGGTGCCTACAGAAAAAATGGCAGAAGGACAGTCCTATAACAGTTGGAGCGGGACGAGGTGATTCATCTTTGCGAAATAAAATTCGCCGGCAGAAAACTTACCATCGATAAAAAATACGCCATCGAACTGGAACGAAAGGAGAAGGTATTCAGGCAGCAGACAAAAACGCCCAAGGCCGTTTTCCTGACCATGATCACTACCTATGGCGTAAAACAGAATAACTACTCCCGCCAGTTGATCCAGGGAGAGGTAACCATGGACGACCTGTTCCAGCCCGGATAAGCGGTGAACAAACCATATGATAAGTAAAAAACGGTGTGGCCTCGCCAGGAATCGAACCTGGATCTGGAGCTTCGGAAACTCTTATACTATCCATTGTACTACAAGGCCATGGTTCCACAAGGGAGGGCAAATTTAGGGCAATTTCCGTTTGTAACCTAGTTATTTAGTTCCCTGGCTCCGGCGCGTTTCCTTCCGGCTGCAGCTTAAGCTTGCTGAAAAACAGGTCGGCCGGCAGTTCACGTACCCCGCCGGGTGGCAGTCCGTCGAGCGACAGGTCTTCGATCGATATCCGTATCAGCCGCTGGCAGCGATGGCCTACTGCAGCCACCATCTTGCGCACCTGGTGAAACTTCCCTTCTTCCAGGCCCATCAGCAGCCAGCTATGCGCCGCAAAGGCCGGCTGACGCGCATGATCGGCCACCCAGGCCGGCTTCTCTACCTGCGCTACCGTGCAGGGGCGGGTGATATATGTGCCGCCGCCACGGCCTGCCAGTGCCAGGCCGGCCGACAACCGCGCCAGCGTGGCGGCCTGCACCACTCCTTTTACCCGTACGAGATAGTTTCGCCGGTGCGGTACCGGCCCCTGGAACAGCAACCGTGTAATACGCTTATCGGTTGTTAACAACAATAACCCTTCCGATGCTGCATCCAACCGTCCAATAGCGTGGATGCCCGGGGGGAAAGCAAAGTCGATCTCACCCAGTAACGGCACATCGTGCCGGCTCACAAACTGTGATACCATGCCGGCCGGCTTATGCAACATAAAATAACGCAACTCCGGGTGATCCGACTGCAGATGACCGGCACTATTCGGCAAAGACTCCATACGGGAAACATTCATTTGATCAGTCCTGCCGCATTGCTGGCGAATATTTTTACCGCAATAGCCAGCAGCACCACGCCAAAAAATTTCCTGATCGCCAGCAGGCCGTTCGGACCGATCAGTCCGGCGATCCTGTCAAGCGATTTCAGTACGATATAAACAATGGCCAGGTTCAGCACAATGGCAACTGCAACAATCGAATTGGCATAGTTTGCCTTGAGTGAAATGATGGTGGTTAAAGTGCCTGAGCCGGCAATCAGCGGAAAAGCGATCGGCACTACCGTACCCGATTTCGCATTGCCATCGCTCTTGAAGAACTCGATCCCCAATACCATTTCCAGGCCCAGTATAAAAATGACAATCGAACCACCCACGGCAAAAGAGCGCACATCCAACCCCAGCACTGCCAGAAATTTTTCACCTACCAGCAAAAAAACCAGCATCAGCGCACCTGAAATCAGGGTGGCCTTGAACTCCTGTATAATACCCATCTTATGCTTCAGGGTAATCAGCAAGGGAATGGAGCCGAGTATATCTATTACTGCAAACAAGGTAAAGGTGACAGTGAGCAGCTCGTCAAAATTAAATGTATCCATAGAATGCCTTTCTTACGCGAAAGTAGCGGTTATCGGGGCTATTAGACGCACTGATCAACCGCCGGCTTTTCGCCATTCCTCGATCTTCGGAAAGGCCAGGTGAAACCAGGCCGTATATTTTTCGGGGCAGGTGCGTAATTCTTCCCGGATGACATCGGGAGATTGATACGCCGTGGCGGCTATCTCTGCCGGATCGGGCCGTAATTCCCCTTCATAGTAACCGGCAAACACATGATCGTATTCGTATTCGGCAAGGCCATTGTCGAATGCTGCCTGGTACACAAAAGAAAAAGCATACGTCAGCGGAACACAGAAACCCAGCTCTTCCTGCAATCGCCGCGCGGCCGCCGCTGCGACCGCCTCACCTGGCAAAGGATGGCTGCAGCAGGCATTGGTCCACAAACCACCGCTATGGTATTTCGCATGCGCGCGCTGCTGCAGCAGCATGCGATCTTCGCCGTCAAAAATAAAAACACTAAAAGCGCGGTGCAGCCTGGCCTGGCGATGCGCCTCCATTTTCTCCATGGTGCCCACTTCGCGGTCGTCCTGGTCGACCAATATCACCAGTGTATGATCCGATGCTGCCATAGGTTGCAATTTCCAAAAAAAAAGCTCCCCACCACCACTCCAACATAAATACATTCCCAACTTACTTTCAAAAATCAACCACTCCCCAAAACAATAAAAGGCAACCTGCTTTGCAGCAGGCTGCCTTTTATGTATGTATATCACTCACGCGGCAGCCACCTCAAACCTCAAACTTCAAACCTCAAACCACCCCCTAGTTTGCCGGATCTGCCGGCGTATTCCCGTTATTATCCCGTTCGGAGAATGGATAGGGGAAGAAATTCCGTTTGCGCTCTTCCGCAGGGCGGCCAAAACGGCGCATGTCTTCCAGTTTGAGACCGCTCATGAACAGCTCAATACAACGCTGACGGTATATCTCGGTGAGTATTTCGTTTTTATCGGCGCTTGCAAAAGCAGGCAGGCCGGCGCCCACGCCGTACACATCCTGGGCAGGCGTTTTGGTGCGTACCGCATTCAGCGCATCGAGGGCTTCAGGCAGGCGATCGAGCCGCGCCAGGGCCTCTGCTTTGATAAGCATCACCTCACCCGGCAGGTAAAGAGGCACCGGTGCAGAAGACGAGGCAAAGAACCCCTTAATACGATAACGCGGGGCAATAGTTGGGTTGATGCCTATGTAAAAGGGTATCCGCTGGTCGTTGAGATCAGGCGCCAATGAAACCGGCAGCCCCAGTGTGGAATCCACCGGCTGGAACACGTTATTGGTAGAAGTAGCCGATTCATACACCGCATTCAGGCCAAGCGCATTGTGGGCGATGGTGCTGGTTTTACTGAGGTCAACCATTTCGGCCGCCGCAAGAGCACCTGCATTGTCGCCGCTGAAAATCGCGTAACGCGCTTTCAATGCATACAGCGTATTAATGATATTGACTTCTGAAGGCAGGCGACGAAGCACATCTGAATTGGGGGCACTCGCCGTTACCTTGCCGATGCCGAAATCCAATACCTTTATCGCCTTGCGGAATCCATCCATGCGGTCGATAAATCCAACATTGGCGCCGGTGGAATCGGGTATTTTCTCCCAGAACATCGACATGTTGCCGATCGACAACGCCTTGTAGATAGAGGCGAAACCGATCATGCCGCTGGCATAGGTACCGTCTTGCATGGCCGCCGCAAAATCGATCACATTGTCTGCATCGTAAATGATCTTGTTGCTTTTTGTCCAGATATTCGCCATCACGGTATTGGTGGCGTCAACGGCAGTGCCGCCTGTGCTTAGTTGCAATTCGCCGGTATTACCCGCATTGCGCAGGATCAGCTCATTGGTGGTAAAACCGTTGGCATCGATCGTGGCATACAGTGAACCGCCCGCACCCAGCGAGTACACCCGCTGCAGGCCGCCGGCCACCGCCGTAGCCGCTCTTTCGTTCGCGAATACTTCTGCGGTAGTAGGCTGGTTCGGGTTCGTATAATCCTTCTTACAGGCTGCAAACACTACCAGCGATGCGAGCATCCAGGTCGACGAAAAATATTTATTGATTGTCATAACTTTCTTTTTTACGATTAGAACTTGGCACTAACACCTACACTGAAAGAAGCGGGGATGGGAACCGAACCGAAATCAATACCGCGCAAAATGGTGCTTTGTCCGCCGGAATTGACCTCGGGATCATATCCCTTGTAATGATCCCACGAAATCAGGTTACGGCCGCTGGCAGAGATGGTGAGACCCTTGAACGCTTTGCCGAGAGGGCCGGTATTGTACGACAATGATATCTCACGCAGCTTTACAAACGAACCATCATCAATGCGCCATTCTTCAATAGCGTACACGCCATTTATATACCCGCGTGGCAGCAGTCCCATTTGTTCCTGCTCGGCCACTTTACCGTTACCTACCCCCTGGCGGGTACGCCAGTCGGCATTCCATACATCCACGCCCTGCACCGCGTCGAGCTGTACGCGCAGACCGAGGCGCTTATAGCTGAACTCGTTTACCAGGCTGGCGGTGTATTTGGGATTGGGATTACCCAGCACCTTGCGAAGGGTAGTACCCGAGGGCACGCCATTGCCATCGCGCTGGGGAGCGTAGCTCAATACACTGTTCTGCACGCCTTTTTCTATCAGCGGGATGCCCGTAGCGGTTTTCACCTCAGCTCCGCTATTATCGCGTGCAAAGAAGGTGCCGTAGAATACGCCGATCGGCTGCCCTTCAATGATGGCTACCGGTGCGCCGGCATTGGTGCTCAGTAACGTTAATGCCTGGCCGATCTTAACGGCTTTGTTGCGGTTGTGGTTGTAAATGGCGGTCAGGTCCCACGAAAAGTCTTTGCTGCGCACCGGCGTGGCATTGATCACTATTTCAAATCCTTTGTTCTCCAGAGATCCGAAATTGTCGAGCAGGCTGCTGAAACCGGTAGTAGGTGCGGTGGTGCGGGCAATCAGCAGGTCGTTCACTTTCTTGATATAGTAGTTGAACGTGAAATTGATCCGGCTGTTCAGGAAAGCCATATCGGTACCGAACTCAACCTCTTCCTGGCGTTCGGGTTTCACATTCACATTGGCCTGCTGGGTGGAAGACACCAGCGCTGTTTTGCCCAGGTAGGCATTGGTGCTATAGCTGTTGAACCGGTCATAGGCGCCGATACCGGTCATATTACCCGACTGGCCGTAAGCGGCACGCAGCTTGAACAGGTTCCACGAATCGATGTTCCAGAACTTAGCGTCAGAAAGCACATAGCTGCCACTGAGCTTGGTATATATCTGGTTGCGCTGGTCTTTACCGAACACCGAAGAGCCGTCCATGCGTACCGCGCCGGTAAGGAACAGCTTGTTTGCTACGCGAAAAGTCTGCTGCAGGTAAGCACCTGAGATCGACATCTCGCTGCGGCTGTCGGCCGGGGTCAGGATGGTGCTGGCGCCGGCAACGGTTTGCACTACAGGCGCCAGGCCGCGGCCCTGTGCCATGATATAATGATTTTTTTCGTACTGCAGTGAATAACCTACCTGTGTAACCGAAACCAGGTTCTCGCTGAGTTTGGCTTCGTAGTTGGCGGTAAGATCGTGGTTGATCTGATAAAAATTATCGGCAGCGGCGCTCACATACCCGTTCAGTGAATCGTTGATGGGGAAAGCACCGCCCCAGAAAGCCGTATTCACATTATATGCATACGGCGGAAGGAAGGTAGTGCCGGTTTGCGAATAATTATCCACGCCAACAGTATAGTTGATCGTCAGGTTCTTGGTAGGTTTCAGCTTGATGCCGGCGCTGGCCAGCACCCGGCTGGTTTGTTCGCGCTGCTTGAAATCTTCAATGATCGACACGGGATTCACCCTTCCCCTTTCACCCACTGCCTTCAGGTTGCCAAGCGCGTCGCGCTCCCAGATATTGTGGAAATTACCGATAATATTGATCGAGTTCATCGGCGAGAAGAATGAGTTGCCGTCGGGTTTTTCATTGGCCGCGCTGTTCACATAGTTGATGCCCGCGGTGAACGATATCCATTTGTTGATGGTCTGGTCAATATTGGCACGCAGGCTGTAACGCTGGTAATCGGTGTTCTTGATAATACCCTGGTTTTTGAAATAAGAAGCAGACACATAATACTTCGTAAGGTCATTACCGCCGCTTACCGAAAGGTTGTTATCGGTGCCCGTAGCCGTGCGGAAGATATAGTCGTTGTAATCATACCTCGTTACATTGGTCGTATTGGTGGGCAATGCGGGCGGCGTGCCAACCGTGCTGATAAGGTCTTGCGTAAAGACGTCGGGCGAACCGCCGAACTTTACGGGACTCTGGTTTACGGGAACGCTTTTGCGCAGCTTGCTCACCATAAAATTGGTGGAGAAATTGATCTGCGGTGCGCCGGTTTTACCCCGCTTGGTGAAGATCTGTATCACCCCTGCGTTGGCGCGCGATCCATATATAGCAGCGGCGGCGGCGCCGTTCAGCACTTCAATGCGATCGATATCGGCCGGGTTGATATCCGTCATCCGGTTCTGGCCGATGGTACCCACAAAATTATTACCGTCGTAGCCACTGGCGGTATTCGTAACACGGTTGGTTGCGTTGTTAACAATCACTCCGTCTACGATATACAAGGGTTCCGACGACGACGAAATGGAGCTGATACCACGCAGGCGTACCGAAATACCACCCGCGGGATCGCCATTATTCTGAACAATCTGGGCACCCGCAGTTTTACCCTGTAAGGCCTGCAATGCGTTGGCCGCAACCCCTTTGTTCAGGTCAGAAGCCGATACGGTGCTTACATAGCTTCCCAGTTGTTTACGGGTGGTTCCCTGCGTGGTACCGGTAACGATCACCTCATCGAGATCCTTGGATGATCTTTCGAGCGATGCCCCCAGCACATAATCGGCGGCAGCCGCGGTTACCTGCAACGGCTCTTCGGCGGCCCTGAATCCCACGCCCGAAAAATGTACGGTGTACCGGCCGGGTTGCAGGCCGGCGTTTAACGTATAGGCGCCGTTAACATCGGTAGCGGTAGCGAACGATGTGTTTTTTACCGTTACGGTGATGCCGGGAATGCCATTGCCCTGCGCGTCTTTAACGGTGCCGGTCAAACGAACCTGGCCGACAACGGCAACAGAGACCAGGAGAAAAAAAGCCATCAGTATGCCTCGTACTGATTTCGGCGGACTTTCATGCAGTGCAGCAGTCATAAGTTTGATTTTAATTGTCAGGAATACAGGTGTGTGTTATACGATCGTTTTGTTTTTGTTATGGTAGGGTTGCAGCAGCGGGTGACCGGGCGGCAGTTCGGTGATCAGGGTCTGGTACCCCTCGGGCGGGCATACCTGGATCTTCTGTACCGTGTTCAGCTTCTCGGCAATGGATAAGGCCACTACGTGCGCGCTCGATTCGATAATTGCCTGCTTGATAAGGGTCACTTCGTAATCGTTGTCGGTAATGCCCCTTTCGGTATCGATGGCGTTAACGCCCAGGAAAGCAAGGTCGGCATTGAATTTCCTGATCCGGTGGATGGCTTCCCCGCCTATCACGATTTGCGCATTGTGCGACAATTTCCCGCCGATCAGGATCACTTCGATATGCGGGTGCTGCATCAGCTCAAAAGCACCCTGCACACTCACGGTTACAAAGGTGGCGCGCAGCGACCGGGGCAGAATGCGCAGCATTTCGAGCAGGGTGGTACCGCCGGTGGTAAATACCAGCATGCCGTCGCGGATAACGGAAACCGCTTTCTGCGCGATGACCTTTTTCTGGTCGAGCGAATAAACATCGGTATGCTTGTAAGAGTTCCGGAACGAATTGGAGATGGCGCCACCGTGCACCTTAACCAGGCGGCCTTCGTCGGAAAGTTCGATCAGGTCGCGCCGCACCGTGTCTTCCGATACGCTGATTTTAGCGCTAAGGTCAGCCACCAGCACTTTATTGTGCAGATTCACCTCGTGAATGATCAGCTCCTGCCGTTCTTTTTTCAGCATAAACAGTTAGTAAAAAGCCGCCATTGGCCGGCAACCGTATCGGAAGTTACGGAATCCGGCAGCAATTCTTGCAGGTTTCTGCCGGATTTTTTCCTAAAAGATGCAAAAAACTGCGGAAATCAGGATAAGTTGATAAAAAAACCGCCGGGGTGCTCCGGCGGTTCAGTAAACAAATTCTAATTTATTCAGATGATATGGGCAGCGCTTAATACCGCTCCAGTTGCGATTTCAGCAATTTGCGGGCGAAGTGGATCCGGCTTTTGATGGTACCAAGAGGCTCCTTCAGCATCTCGGCAATTTCATGGTATTTGTAACCATCGTAATACAGCAGGAAAGGATTGCGGAAAATATCGGGCAACTGATGAATAGCACCCTGTATCTCTTTCATTTTCAGGCTGCTTTCTGCCGCATTGGCAGTTGTTACCTGGTTATAATCGAGCAAAAACTCGTTGGGAGTATTATCAAATATGGTATTCTGCTTGGCTTTGCGGCGGTAATTGTTGATAAAGATATTCCGCATAATGGTGTACAGCCAGGCTTTGATATTAGTGCCAACATTGTACTTCTCATGGTTAGCGATGGCCCTGTACATAGTTTCCTGGAACAAATCCTGGGCGGCCTCATTATCCCGGGTGAGGTTGATAGCGAAGGGTCTGAGGAATTCTGCGTTATCGACCAGCATCTCATTAAATTCGGGCGTAGACATGGTCTATATACATTTTATTGTTGAGTATTAAAGATACCGACTGGCGACGAGGCCAAATTGTTAAACCTTCCCTGCAAATGTCGCGCCCGTGTCATTTTTGGGACAAAAGCCTGACGAGGTGACAGGGCCGGTTCCTCCTTGCCCACCGGTACTTTGCAAATTTCCGCTTTCAATATATTACGGCGTCAACTTATGCCGGCGAAAGCCGACAGCATTATGCTGTTCTGACCTGCCTGATCAGATCGGGAAAAAGGCGCTGCATCGCCATAAACAGCGTGTACCCCAAAAAAGCGCCGGAAGTATTAAGAATAAGATCGTCAATATCCGATACGCCAATTCCCAAAATAAACTGTACAGATTCAACACCAAAGCTGATCAGAAATGCGATCGACAATATAAACTTGAGGGACCTAGTGTAAGAAGACAAAAAAAGTATAAAAAATGGCAATGGAATGAAAAGGCCGATATTACCCAGAAGGTCTTTATAAAACTCCACAACAACTTTACCGGGTAAATCGCGTTGATGGACCAGGTACCATAGCTTGTCTCTAAAGGGCACAATATTAATGTACCTGCTGTTTGAAAAAAAGCTGGGATGGGGTCGCCTTCTTGCCAGGAAAAAAATATAAAAGAGCAAGGTGGAATATGCTCCCAGGCAAAACCAGCAAATCTGTTTCAGAACACAAGGCAACCTGTCATTTAATAATGATACGCTGCTGTTATATCTTTTCAATGACGTTAATTGAGATTCAGCGATTAATGCATTTGCAGTTCCTGCGATGAAACACGCGTCGGCTCTTTCGAAACAAGCCCTGCCTTTTTCTTACCGCGACTTCTCAGGAAACTCATTATAGCGAATATCCGAAGTTTATTAAAGTACCAGAATGCCATTGTATAATAATTCTTGTAATCGACAATACGACCACCAAAAAGCAGCTTAAACTCATTAACGCCTCTTTTTTTTACATTACCGGTGTTCGCTTCTTCAAAATATCCTCCAAAATCATACACCTTGAACCCCCTTGCTTTAAAGAATTTCATGTCCTCGAAATGAAGCGCCTTATTAAGCTTTCCCAACAAACCCTTATCGATATCATCAGCGATCATCCTTCTGGAAGCGGACTGATATAATACTACCGTTCGATTTTCCTCATCAACTATATAACTATGCGCTACACAAACCAGGCTTTTGTAATGAACACTTGTAATTTCCAGGTTCCGGCCATACGCTTTTAGCTTCCGTTCCGATGTTCGCCGAATATTCATGTTCTTTGCGAAGTCATTGAAAAACGGAACAAAATCCACCAGCGGAGTATTCATATCAAACTCCACACCAATAACATATGTCTGCCTTATCGCATTTCTGGTTTGCTTTGTGAATGCAGAAAACAGCTCATCTTCCGGCAGAAGCAGGTCATTGCAAACTGTTCGGTATGCTTCTGCATAAAGACCATAGCCCCTCGACAGGTCTGTGTCCACATTGAAAAAGGAGCAAAACGAAAAACGGCTTTTCAGCAATAAGCTATCAAACCCATTCCAGCACTCATTAATAACCAGAGGTCCAAATCTCTTTCTAACACGTATCACC
>JBDHYM010000032.1:0-22226 GCA_039811405.1 Flavihumibacter sp.
CAATGCCTCTTTTATAAGATCGTTCAATTACCAATGGCGATATAAAGAGAATCCTGCAACTTTACTGAATGGCTGGAGAAAAGACATCAACAACCTGCAGTTGGGTTGTGCTGTTTCTTATCTCTTCGGTAAATAAGTTATGTCTGCAACGCCGCTTTTTTCCATACTGATCCCATCGTGGAACAACCTTCGTTACCTCCAGTTATGCATTGGCAGTATCCGGAAATACTCCACGCACCGCCACCAGCTCATCGTGCACGCCAATGAGTCTAAAGACGGCACGGTAGACTGGCTGCAGCAACAGCCGGATATTGAATTCACGTACAGTGAACAGAATATCGGCGTATGCCATGCATTGAATCTCTCCCGCACGCTGGTGAAAACGGAGTATATCGTGTATATCAATGACGATATGTTTGTTTGTCCCGGTTGGGACCAGGTATTGCTGGAAGAGCTGCAAACGATCGGGCACAACCGGTTTTTTCTCTCGTCAACGGCGATAGAGCCTGTGCCGCAAAGCAATTGCGCCATCAAAGGCGATTTCGGCCGCACGGTCGATACCTTCAACGAAGAGGCACTGATCAGGGATTTTGCCTCTTTCAGCATGCACGACTGGCAGGGTGCTACCTGGCCGCCGAACCTGGTGCACCGCGATATATGGGACCTGGTAGGCGGCTACAGTGTGGAATTTAGTCCCGGCATGTATTCCGACCCCGATTTTTCCATGAAGCTCTGGCAGGCGGGTATCCGCTATTTCAAAGGCCTGGCGCAAAGCCGCGTGTACCATTTTGGCAAGATCTCTACCAAAAGGGTAAAAACCAACAAGGGATATAACCAGTTTATTCGCAAATGGGGCGTTACATCCAGCACTCTTACCGAACACATGCTGCACCGGGGGCAGCCTTTCAACGGCCCGCTGCCGGAATTCAGGCAGTCCCTTTGGCTTCGCCTCAAGAACAGCTTTAAAAAATGGTCGGTGGCACGCGGGGAATAGGAGACACGGGAAAAAGCCGTAATTTTTGCAGATAGATCATACCCTGTATCGCATGAAAATAATATTTCAACTAAGCCTATGGCTGGTATTTTGCGTGGCCTTCGCCTTCGGGCAGGATACAAAACCGCCACGCGACACTGCGGCCAACTGGTGGCGCCCGGGCCAGGGTGAATTTCGCGCGGGCGACAGCACCCGCCGGCACCGTGACAGCAGTTTCCGCCGCACCGACAGCCTCCGTCAACCCGGCCGTGGATTTGCTTCCATTTTTGCAGATAGCGCCCGGCTCGATACCAGCGATTATCAATCGGCTATTGAAAGAGCCTATGCAGTACTGACACAAATAAAGGAGGAAAGTGAGCCTGGCGGCGATATTCGTCGAATTGCCCGCAAGCTGGCCGATGCTGATTCATCGTTGTCTGTAATCAAAACCAGCGTTGATTCAAACAGCGCTTATCTCAGCCTGCGTCATCTTGAGCTGTTCAAGACACTGCTTATCAGCATGCAGGAAGACGTAACGGCGCAACGCGGCAAGCTCGACAGCGCCGACCGGCAAATGAACCAGCTACGTCAATCGATGCGCAACCTGATGGCCGATACCGTCATGAGGGCACTGATGCAGGACTCGGTGCTGCGCCAGCATTTTTCTGTGCAACTGAAAGACATGCGAACCCAATGGCGCCAGGCCACCCGCGGCTACAGGCAAAGTGCTACGCTGGTGAGCAACCTGCAAACCCATAATTCGCGTAATGCCATCCTCCTGTCGTCGCTGATCGGGAAGGTCGATGATATGCTGACCTCTTCGCTGACCCGCGTATTTGCACAGGAAAGAGGGGTGTTGTGGCAACCCGACCGGGGTGAAGACCTGCAGCAGTTGCGCAACGGCTACCGGCATGTTTATGAAAGCGAACGGAAAGCGCTGCGGTATTATTTCAGGGACAGCGTGAACAACCGCCTCTTTCTGCTTTTGATCGGCGCGATTTTCCTGGCCTGGAACCTGCGTAATATCAGGAGCCTGCGCAGATCGAAAGAAGGCGATCTCCTCGCCGCATTGCCCATCGAATACCTTTATCCGCATTATATCGCGTCTGCTTTCGTGGTGATCTTTATACTGGCGCCCCTGTTCGATCTCCGCGCGCCCGCCGTATACATTGAATCGATGCAGTTCCTGCTGATCCTCACGCTGACCTATATTTTCTGGCGTCGATGGCCGCGGCAGCGTTTTTATTACTGGCTCGGTGTGCTTTTTTTGTTCGCCTGTTTTTCTCTTTCGCACCATATGGTGCTGCCAGGTTTTCTCCAGCGGCTCTGGTTCATATTCCTGAATGCGGCATCGATCTACCTGGGTTTTGTTTTTTTGCGGAACCTGAATGAAAAGCTGCCGCTGACGCCCTGGCTTCGGGTGGTGATCATCCTTTATAACGTGATGCACCTGCTGGCCATTATAAGCAATGTTTTTGGAAGGCTGTCGCTTGCCAGAATACTGAGCGATGCCGCCATCTTCAGCTTCTCCCAGGCATTCGGGCTGGCCGTATTCGGAAAAATTTGCCTTGAATCCATCCTGCTTCAAATCGAGGGCAGCCGTAGCCGGCAGGGTATCAAGGCTGCCTATAAATTGCAGGGCGTGCTCGATGGCTTTCGGCAGCCGGTGCTGGTGTTGTCGGTATTGCTCTGGCTGATCGTTTTTGCCACCAACCTGAACATATATACATCGGCAAGCAGCGGGCTTTTCCAGTTCCTGCGCGCGGGTCGGAAAATAGGCAGCGCTGAATTTACTTTCGGGGGTGTTATACTTTTTTTCGGTATTATCTGGATCGCACACCTGCTGCAGAAATATGTTGGCTATTTCTTCGGCGATACGGGCGAAGAAGATATCCAGAACAAACGCCAGCGGTCAAAGATGCTGATTGCCCGCCTGGTGGTGCTCTGCTTAGGTTACCTGGTGGCGGTGGCGGCTTCCGGCTTGCCGGTTGACAAGATCACTATTGTGCTCGGCGCGCTGGGTGTCGGTATCGGTCTCGGCCTGCAGAACATTGTCAGCAATTTTGTATCGGGCATCATCCTTATTTTTGACCGGCCGCTGCAAATCGGTGATTCGATCGAAATCGGCAACAAAGCAGGAAAAGTGCGCGAGATCGGGCTGCGCTCCAGTACCCTGCTTACTCCCTCGGGTGCCGAAGTGATCATACCCAATGGCGATATCCTTTCCCAACAAATCACCAACTGGACGCTGTCGAACTATTTGCAACGGGTGGGCCTTTCTCTGGCGGTAAAAGGAGACACTGACCTGTCGGCCCTCGACAACACGTTGAAAACGCTGCTCAAACAATCAGGCTATTGGGCGGAGAACAGCACTACCCAACTGCTTTTCAAATCGGTAAAAGAAGGTACGACGAACCTGAGCTTTTATTTCTGGTGCAACAACGCGTTTCATACAGAACAGGCTGCCAGCAAGCTGATAGAAGGGTTACAGCAAAGCCAGGGCGATACCATAACCGTGAGCATTATATGAAGAAGATCCTGCTGTTTTTTTGTATTTATCCCATGCTGGTTTTTGCGCAAGCCGACTCCGTTCCCCGGCATTATGAAGCTGCTTTTGCTACTATACCGCCGGTAATCGACGGCAGCATAGACGAAACCTGGAAGCAGGCTTCGTGGTCGGCCGATTTTGTCGACATCCAGGGTAGCCGGCAACCGCCACCCGCGTACAGAACGCGTATAAAAATGCTTTGGGACCGGCAATATCTCTACCTGCTGGCCGAGCTCGAAGAGCCGCATATCTGGGCCACGCTCACCAAACACGATGCCATCATCTTTCACGACAACGATTTTGAGCTGTTCATCGACCCCAACAAAGACGGGCGGCAGTATTTTGAAATTGAGGTCAATGCGTTTAATACGCTTTTCGAGCTGGTCATGAGCAAGCCGTACAACAAGGGCGGTAATATGGATTCGAGTTGGAATGCCGAAGGACTGAAATCGGCCGTAAAGATCAACGGCACCCTCAATAACCCGGCTGATCGCGACACGAGCTGGCTGGTGGAAATGGCCATTCCTTTTTCTTCCATGAAGCGGCCGGGCAGGGTGAACCAGCCACGGCCGGGCGACTACTGGCGCATTAATTTCAGCCGTGTACAATGGAATACAGATGTCGACAATGGCAAGTATATTATACAAAAAGACGTCAGCGGCCGGAAGCTTCCCGAACAAAATTGGGTATGGTCGCCCCAGGGCGCCGTCAATATGCATATTCCCGAAAAATGGGGGTACATTTATTTTAAACCTGCGAAATAACGATGATGAATAACCGAAGAAAATTTATCCGCAACGGACTGATCACCGCTGCAGCGGCGCCATGGGTGCCGGGAGCGATGACAGCGGGCAGTATAGCACCTGAAGGAGCCCCCGCTGCCAAAGGGCGCCACTGGGTATGGATCAATCCCGGTAAAAATGATTCGGCTGCTACGCTGGAACAGCAGTACAGGAAATTTGCTGCCGCAGGCATTCGCGGCGTGCTGTTTGAAGCCGATAGTGAAATGCATTTTCGAACGGCCAAAAAAGCCGGGCTGGAAGCGCATCGCTGGAACTGGACCATGAACCGGGGCGACAAAGAGCTGATGGCAAATCACCCGGAATGGTATGCCATCTCACGTTCGGGGAAGTCGTGTCATGACCAGCCGCCTTATGTGGACTATTATCGCTGGCTTTGTCCCACGAAACCGGCTGTGCAGGATTTCCTGGTGCAGGAAGCTGATAAAATACTTTCGAAAGACTATATCGATGGATTACACCTTGATTATATCCGCTTTTGCGACGTGATATTGCCCTTGAACCTCTGGTCTAAATATAACCTGGTGCAAACGCAGGAGCTGCCCGACTTTGATTTCTGTTATTGCGACGATTGCAAGGCAGCGTTCAAACAGGCATCTGGCAAAGAGATCGACAAACTGCCGTATCCAGATGCGGTGCTTTCCTGGCGTCTGTTCCGGTACCGGGCCATTAACAATGTGGTGAATAAGCTGGCGGCCGTAGCTGCAAAAAAGAAGAAATGGATTACAGCGGCTGTTTTCCCCACGCCCGAGGTAGCGCGCCGCATTGTGCGGCAGGACTGGACCAACTGGAACCTCAATGCAGTATTCCCGATGATCTATCATAAATTTTACCAGGAAGACGTGAAATGGATCGGCGATGCCACCGAAGAAGGTGTTCATTTCCTGGCCGGGAAATTCCCGTTGTATGCGGGACTTTTTATGCCCGATTTCGACAATACCGACCAGTTGCGTGAAGGCGTGCAACTGGCGTTGGCCAGGGGCGCCGCCGGCGTTTCCATTTTCGGCCAGGTGACCGATGAAGTGCTGTCAGTGCTCGACCGTGCCCGGTGATGCGGGTTGCTTCGCCCTGCCGCCGATGATCAGGCGCAGCGACTGGTTGCGCGTGATATAGGCAATGGTCCAGTTATAGAGGGTCTTGATCTTGTTGTTGAAACGGACCAGCGAAAACAGGTGCACAAATAACCAAGCCAGCCAGGCGGGAAACCCTTTGAGGTGCCAGCGCGGCGTATGAAGATCTGCCACGGCTTTGTTACGACCGATGATCGCCATCGATCCCTTGTCTTTATACCGGAAGGGTTGCAGGGGCTGCTGTTTGGCCGACTGTACCATATTCAACGCCAGTTGCCGGGCCTGCTGTATGGCGACCTGCGCCACTTGCGGATGACCGTTGGGAAAGGAGGGATCGTCCAGCAGCAGGCAGGTATCACCGATCGCATACACCTGATCGATGTCTTTGAGCTGGTTGTATGCGTTTACCTGTAACCGGTTACCACGGCCGAAAGCGGCATCAGGTAATCCGGCAAGCCGGCTACCGGCTACACCCGCCGCCCAGATAAGGGAATAAGTGCCAATGGTAGTGCCATCGCTCAAGGTAACGGTTTCATCGAGGTAGTCTTTGATCGTTCTTTCCAGCAATAGTTCCACCCCCATGTCTTTCAGCGCCCGTTCGGTTTCCTGCTGTGAAAAGGGGCTCATGGGTGAAAGAAGTACTTTTTGTCCATCGACCAGTATAATACGGGTTTCCTGCACCACGTGCGGAATCTCTTTATATTCCTTGGGTACCACCTCTTTTTTCAGGGTAGCGAGCATGCCTGAGATCTCCACGCCGGTGGGGCCGCCGCCGGCTATTACGAAGGTCAGCCGCTTTTTCCGGATAGCGGGGTCTGCCTCGCGGGCCGCGGCTTCGAACTGGCTAAGAAAATGATTGCGCAGGGCGATGGCATCGTCGACCGTTTTCATCGGTAGCGCATGCCGTTTCACGTTCTCCATGCCGAAATAGTTGGTTTCAGCGCCGGTGGCCAGCACCAGGTGGTCGTATGAAAGCGTACCGGTAGAAATATGTACCTGCTTATTGGTGGTATCGATTGATTCCAGGTTGCCCATCCTGAAGCTGATCTGTGAAAATTTATACAGCAGCCGCCTGAACGGGTAACAGATATTGGAAACATCCAGAAAGCCGGTAGCGACCTGGTACAGCAGCGGCGGGAAAAAATTATAATTATTCCGGTCTACCAGCGTAATATGATAATCGCTGCTTTTGGAAGCCAGCAATTCCGCAAATTGAACACCGGCAAACCCACCTCCGATTACGACGACTTGTTGCATAGCATGGAGTTAAATATCATTCGCCTGTTATACAACAGGCGAATGATTGTTTTGTTGCCGGAAACAAGTATTATTTTTTTACGATAACGGCTTTATTGGGACCAATTCCCGGCGTTACCATAAAAGAATATTTTTTCTTTCCGGTCTTGTCGAAACAGAATACCTCCCCACTGCTTACATAGTCTTTGGCGTCGGTCACGAAAACATCTCCTGTTTCGGGATCTACGTTAAGCCCATAAGGCGTGGTAACAGTTGTTCCGTCGCTGATAAAATTTTCGGTGGTGGTAGCCAGGCTGGCGGGAGAAAGCACGCTCACGCCGGGACTGGCGGCACCGTAGCCGGTCGATGCAAATAGTTTGCCATCGTAATAACGAATAGCGCCGCCGTTGAAATCCCGGCGAATGATCCCTCTATCGGTGGTCAGGGATACGCTTACCAGCTCAGGCCCGACGTCCATGTAGTTGCCCGAACAGATCACGAACAGGTTCCCGTCTCCCGCTGCCAGCTTAACAGGCGAAATGCCGACTTTTATTTTTGACGTTTCTTTCATGGTCAGCAGATCCACCACCGAAATGGTGGAATCGTACACCGGGAAATTGAGTCCGCCCGAGTTGGCGACATACAGCTTGTCGCCTACTATTTCCATCTGCTCGGGATTGCTGCCCACCGTAATAAACTGGTCGATCGTCAGGCTGGCTGTATCAAGCACCGCTACCGTACCATCGTACGAGCTGATCAGCACTTTGTTCTTATACGGAATGGCATACCGCGGAGAACGATCACTGCCTCCATTGGTCATTTCGATTTTTTTGATAGACCTGGCAGTGGCCGCTTCTGCCACCTCCACATAGCTCGACACGTTCATGACGATGTAGAGCTTGCTGCCGTAGATAAGAATGTCATTGCCGGTATCACCCAGCTTGCTGCCATTGACGCTTTCATAAAAATCGGTGCTGGCCTTGCTGGTGTTAAGGTCGTAATAGGTCAACGTGGTATTGTTCTTGCCCCAGTTACCTTCATTCAGTACATATACGCCCGCTGTGACAGGGGTGGGTACTACGGGACTATCGTCTTTGCGGCACCCGGCCACAACAACAGCCATTGACAAGGCGGGGATCATCCATTTCATCTTTTTCATGCGTATCAATTATAGTTGTTGAATTTGAAGTTGTACACTGTAGTTGCGACCGGGCATCGGGTAATAGCGTATCACATCATAGCGGGCGTCGAGTATATTGTTGACAAACAGCCCTATGCTTGCTGAATGCCGTTGCCGGTGAATTATTTTTTTCAATGACAGGTCGTGTGTCATCCACCCCGCTACCTGGTTAGCGGGATGGTTATCGCCGAGCACATATCGCTTGCCCGACAGCATGGCCGTCCACCCGGCCGACCAGTTTCGCCAGCCGGCGCCGGCAAAGGCCGACCCGCTGTGGCGGGGTGTATAGGGCAACTCGTTTTTGTAGGTCGACAGAGCAGGATTACTGAGGTCAATGGCTTTTTGCATGGTATAAGCAAGGCGTGCCAGCAGGGTCCATTCGCAGGCCAGCGAGTACCCTGATTCGGCACTGATATCCATTCCCCGGATATCGGCTCTCCCGAGGTTGAGCATGGTCCACATAAACAGGTTTTGTCCCGGTATGGCAATGATCTTGTCGGTCACCTGGTTGTAATAGATATCGGCGCTGGCATGCAGGTAATTACCTGGCAGCCCTTTCCACTGGCCTGTTATGCCAAGGTTATATTGTTTTGCTTTTTCGGGCCGGAGGGCGCGGTTGCCGGTAAATACATAATAGAGATCGTTGAAACTGGGCATCCGGAAAGAATGCTTGTAAAAGGCACGGATCAAAAACGGGCTGTTCTCGCGGGGGCGCCAGCCGGCGGCGAGGGTCGGCGAAAGCGCGTGCCGGTCTTCCGGCGCGGTACCGGTTTTCACGTTATCATGCACATAGCTGTGCAGCAGCAAGCCATTCAGGTCGAGGCCGTGGTGGCTGTATTGGAGGCCGCCGGCGTTCCAGTTCGACCATCGCCCGGGAAAAGCGAAATTGCTCAGATCAGCCTGCAGCCAGGCATAGCTCAGGTCGCTTGCCCAACTGGCAGATAACCGGTTGCTGATGCGATAGCTGATGGCGCCCGAAAGCCAGCTTTCGAACTGGCGATAATTGTTCTCCAGGTAACCGGCGTTGTTCTGGAAATATGGATCGAGGTATTTCGTGTATTGGTGGTTGAACTTGCCGGCCAGTTTTACCGACGACCTGCTACCGGTTTTTTTCCTGTACACGCTTTGTATGGAAAACTCATTGTCGGTGAGCCGCTGCCCGGTATTCCTGTTACTGAAGAAAACAAGGGCGCCCGGTAAGCCGCGCTCACTGCCATACCAGGAAACGTGCGACACAATGCTGCTGCTGTCGGCAAAAAGATGCTGCAGGTGAACCATTGCCAGCGTGGAGCGGATGTCTGCATTTTGCCGGCGCTCGTCAGTGCTTTGGCTTCCGTTGTCGATATGGTAAGGATAGTTACCCTTACTGCGGTTGTATTCGACCAGGGCGCCGATGTGCGTGTTTTTTGAAAGAGGCGCTTTTACGAAAATGGAAGGCTTCCACCAGCCATAAGAGCCGGCATCGAGCGCGGCGCCCCACTGCCATTGCTGCGTGGTATCGGGCTGATTGAAAACAGACTCGACAGACAATACCGCCGCCGATGCATAGCTTCGGGCGGGCAGCAGGGGTGTGCGGTCATGTGCCTGGCTTACTGTAATGCGTTCCACCAAACGCATGGAGATGCGGCCCAGGTCCACCTGTCCGCTTTGCATATCCGCTACCGGAATGCCGTCGAACAGCACCCCTGTATGCGAGGCGCCCAGGTTTCTGACGGAAATGGTTTTGAGTCCGCCGATGCCGCCGTAATCGCGTACCAGCACGCCGGCAAATAACCGGGCTGCATCACCCACCGATTGCGGGTTGATACGGCGCAGTATATCGTTGCCAAGTACTTGCCGGGGAAGGTTGGCGTCGTACCGGTTTGACCGGGTGTTGACCAGCACGCTGTCGAGCGTGCGGCGTGTACTGTCCTGCGCGTGGGCGCAGAGCGACAGCACTAACGGTAAGCAACAAGCGAAGAATATATTTTTCCTTTTCGGCACCGGTCATTATTAAACTGGTCGGGTGCAATAGGTAGCAGGATGGCTGTGACAATATGGTCCTGCCTGCTTTTCACCCGAAAGCGCAGCGATGAGTCAGTCAGGGCAGGTCTTCTGGCTTGTTCTTCTCAGCGGCCTTCCCGTTCTTTTCAGAACAGTGGCGGAGTGCTGATAACGACCCTCGTCGTGAACGTACAGCTACGGGGATAGCGCCGGATTCTAACCGGACTTCCCTTTTAATCCCCTTTCGGGGAACCCTGTTAACGACGCGAAGGTACGTAAAAACGAAGGCCGGCATAGTAATTTCTGCCCGGCGCTGCATTGTAATAACGGCCGGCAGCGGCATTGATATCGTTGCCCAGGCTGTAGGTAATATTGAGCAGGTTATCGCCCCCGGCAAAAATATACCACCGGCTGCCGATGGGGCTGCCGGCCCGCAGGCCCAGCAACTGGAAGGGAGCTGCTTTGTCTGTATTGATGTCGTTGAGCCAGATAGGATCGGTGTATTGATAGGTAACCGACAGTGTTTGTCCCCGGACCATGTCAATATCCACCCCCGCATTTACCTGCTGTTTCGCCACGCCCGGCAGACGATTACCCGACAGATCGGTTTCGAGCTGGCGGAAGCTGGCGTAGCGGAAAGAATATAATGTGTAGGTCAGCCAGGGCCGGATGCGAACAGGTGCATTGACAACCGGGTAACGAATGCTTATCTCGATTCCTTTCTGACGGGTGCTGCCGGCGTTCTCAAAATAATCGGCGCCGCTGGCATCGCGCCGCTGCGCTATGGCATTGCGCAGGTTGAAATAAAAGGCATTGATATCGAACCAACCGCGGCCACGCCAGAGGGTGCCGCGAAAGCCAAGCTCGTGGTTCCAGCCCCACTCGGCCTGGAGCGACTGGTTGATAATGCTGGTAGATGGCAACAACTCTGCCGTGGTAGGCGGCGAAAACCCTTTGGCTGCGAGCACATAGGCGGTGACGGGTCCCCATTTTTTCAGCAGGCTGAAACGCGGCGCCCATTCGCCTTTGTATTGTGTACGGAAAACAAAACGCGGATCGGGCGATTCATGCTCAATGACCACTTTATTGCGGTTCCAGCTCAGCTCCGCGTCCAGTTGAAAACCACCGGGAAGCATCCATTCGGCCCGGCTGAACAGGAAGGCGTTGACGGGCTGAACGGCATCGCGCGATTGTATGGTGTCGGGCTGGCCGCCGGCATTGCCATACACGTCGATGTGAAAGCTGCCCTGCTGGTACTCGCCGCCGGCCTGCAACCGGAGCTTTGTATTTCCTAACGGTACCACGTAGCCGAAAACCATTCTTCCGCCTGCATGGGGCTCAGCCCTCTTTTCATAGTTGCGGATCGCGGGGTTTTCGATCTGCGCATAAGCGCCGTACAACGACAATTGCACCTGCATACGATCGACCGGTTGCCATTGCTGTTCGAGGCTGCTGAAGAACAGGCGCTGCCTTATAGCGGCTCGTGCGCCGTCGACGCCGGGAAAAATGCCGGCTGCGGGGCGGGCCTGTTTGGGATTCTCCCTGTATTGGGCCAGGGTAAGGGCGCCAGGCGTTTCATACCACATATCGCTGTACAGTATTCTTGCAGCGAGACTGCTTTTTGCTGAGCGGTTCACCAGCGCCTGCCATGAAACAGCATCTCTTCGCAGGGAAGTATGATCCCGGTAACCCGCCGATTGCTGGTGATGATAAAGCACTTCGTTCTGTACGCTGCCATTGGTGAACCGCAGTGCCGCCTCTGCCTGGTGAAGACCGAAACTGCCCGCCATATACTGTAATGACAGCAGGTTGGCGGCGGTATCGGTCCGCGCCAGCAACACGCCCCCTGTGCCGGCGCCATAGTGGCTGCCCGCCGGCCCTTTGATGATATCGATGTTACCCAGGAAGGATATGGGTAGTCCGTTCAGGTAAGTATTGCCGCCGGGATCGGTAAACGGCGTATTACCGAGATACACCCGAATGTTTCTAACGCCGAAGGGTGAACGCAGCGAGCTACCCCGAAGCGCGATGCGGTAACTGCCCGGCGATCTTTCTTCCATGCGAACGCCGGCGATGCCGTTGAACGCCGGTAATGGCGATGCCGGCGAATACCGTTGCCAGTCGCTGTTCCTGATCAATCCCACACCGGCCGGCAGGTCGCGCAACCGGGCGGGCACACTGAAGGCCTGCACGGTGACCGAATCAAGCTCTTCCTGCGCCCGTGCATGGGTCAATAGTAAAAAGGAGAATGCGAAAAGAAAGATACGTTGCATCGTTGAAGGTAAGTATCTTCAAGGCATGAGCAGTAAAAACCAGTTGGGTTTGTTCGATCTCACCATGATTGTGGTGGGGTTGGTAATCGGTATGGGCGTCTTCAGAACGGCCGCTGATTCGGCGCAGGCATCCCTTACGCCGACGATCTATTTTACTGCCTGGGTCGCCGGCGGGCTTATTGCCTTGTGCGGCGCTCTTACCTATGCCGAAATCGGTTCGCGCTTGCCGGTAACAGGCGGCTATTACAAGGTGTTCGCGGAGTGTTATCACCCTTCCGTTGCTTTCGCCATCAACTGTATCATTCTTATTTCAAATGCCGCATCACTGGCGGCCGTGGCGCTGATCGGCAGTGAATATATTTCGGAAATTATTTTCGACGAGCCGCCGGCCGATTTTACCAGATCGCTGATTGCCATGGCCGCCATCGTTGTTTTTTACGGCGTTAATCTCGCCGGGCTAAGAATGAGCGCCCGCACGCAGAACATTCTTATGATCATCAAGATATCGATGATCATGGTGCTGATCGGTTCTCTCTTCCTGCCGGGACATACCGGGGGCAGCCCATCTCCGCAAAACAGCGATGCTTCCTTTCTAGACAACCTGCAATCTTTTGGTGTTGCGTTGATCGCCGTTTCTTTTACCTACGGCGGGTACCAGCAAACGATCAATTTCGGTGATGAGGTGAAAAACCCCCGGCGGAATATTCCGCGGGGAATATTCATCGGCATACTGATGATCATCGGGCTGTACCTGCTCATCCAGTTTGCATACGTGCATGCCATCGGGTTCACTGAGCTGAAAACCACCAAGGGCATTGCCGCTGTCGTAGCCGAACGCATGTTTGGCCAGACCGGGCGAACCGTTTTCACCGTATTGCTGTTTATGGCGGTGCTGGCCTACGTGAATGTATTGTTGCTTAGCAACCCGCGCGTGATGTATGCCATGAGCCTCGATGGCATATTGCCGCCCGCTTTCGCGAAAAAGAACCAACGCGAAGTGCTCATCGTCAGCCTCAGCGTTTTTACGGCGATATGCCTGGTCGTATTGTTCTTTATGAACACTTTCAACAAAATACTGGGGTTCACTATTTTTCTTGATTCCATCGGAATGGCTACCAGCGCGGGCGCCATTTTTATTTTACGGAAGAAAACCCGCCACCTCGACAACAGCGGTATTTATACCATGAAACTGTACCCGCTGATGCCGCTGGTTTTTATCGCCGCTTATATGTTTGTAGCTGCCAGCATATTCTTTCATACCCCGTGGCTGGCCATTACGGCCTTGTCGGTTTTTGCCGTGGTGCTGGCGCTTTATTTTCTTGTTGTAGCCCCCCGAAAAAAGAGCTGACCATGGACATCTCCTATATCATCAATGAACTGGCTGAAGACAGAGACGCGTATTTTAATGCCGTGGCGCCGCCCATTATACAAACCAGCAATTTTGCCTTTCGAAAAGTAGAAGACCTTGCCCGCGCTTTTGAAGACGAGATGTCGGGCTACCTGTACAGCCGCGGTATCAATCCCACTGTTGACATCCTTCGCCGCAAACTGGCGGCGCTCGATGGCGCGGAAGACGCCCTGGTTTTCAATAGCGGCGCCGCCGCTATTTTCGCATCAGTGCTGGCCAATGTAAAAGCCGGCGATCATATCGTATCGGTGCGTAATCCCTATACCTGGGCCTGCAAGATGTTCGACCAGGTGCTGCCCCGTTTCGGGGTGAGCACCACTTATGTTGACGGAACCGATGCCGCTAATTTTTTCAATGCCACCGGACCCCATACCCGTCTCTATTACCTGGAATCACCCAATAGCTGGACCTATGAATTGCAGGACTTGCCAGCCATTGCGCAATATGCACGGGCAAAGGGCATTGTCACGATTGTCGATAACAGCTATTGCACACCCCTCTACCAGCAGCCGGTGCAGATGGGCATCGATATATCGCTCCAGTCGGCTACCAAGTTTATCGGTGGTCACTCTGATGTGGTGGCCGGTGTAATCAGCGGCAGCGCCGCGATGATGAAAAAAGTATTCGACAGCGAGTACCTGAATATCGGCAGCGGCATACAGCCCTTCAATGCCTGGCTGCTGATACGGGGGTTAAGAACCCTGCCTGCCCGGCTTGAACGGATAACGCGATCAACTTATCAAGTTATCGAGGCCTTACAGAAAGAGCACAGGGTAGAGCGGGTGATCTTTCCGCTCGATCCCGGTTTTCCACAGTATGCGCTGGCAAAAAAAATGATGAAAGGCGCGGGTGGTTTGCTTACGATTGTGTATAAAGCGGAGACACGCGCGGAAATCGTTCAGTTCTGCGAACGGCTGAAACATATACTGATGGCCGTTAGCTGGGGCGGTCACGAAAGCCTGGCCATTCCCAAATGCGCCGGTATCAGGCCGGAAGACTTTGACCCGCGCCAGCCGGCACACCGCATGATCCGGCTTTATGTCGGCCTGGAAGATCCCGACTATATTATTGCCGATCTGCGGCAGGCCATGCAATCGCAATAAACCGTTTTTTCACGATAATTATACCATCGGTAAGGGCTGAGCGGCTGAATTCTTTATTTTTAAGCCCTTAACCAAGATTAATGAAAGATTCGAGGAAAGGAAGGTGGCTTTTTTGTACCCTTATCCTGGTGGTTACGGTAGCCCGGGCGCAAGACAGCGCCGTAGTACCACCCAGTGCCGACGAGTGGGATCTTCGCCGCTGCGTTGACTATGCGGTGCAGCATAATATCTCCATTCGCCAGGCCGACGTGCAGCGCCGGGTCGCCGACCTGTTGTTCGACCAGAGTAAAAAATCACGTATTCCCAATGCCAGCTTTGGCTTTAATAACGGGTTGCAGTTTGGCCGTTCGATCGACCCCACCACCAATCTTTTTACCAATCAGCAGTTGCTGTACCAGGGATTCAATTTCAGTACCGATGTAACGATCTTCAACTGGAACCGGATCAATAACAATATCCTTTCGAGCAGGCTGGAAGCAGAGGCCTCGGCGGCGGATGTAGAGAAGAACAAGAATAATATCTCCATGAATGTGGCCACCTCGTACCTGGCTGCTTTGCTGTCGAAGGTACAGGTGGATATTACCCGGGTGCAACTGAAACAGAGCCAGGAGCAACTGGCCGATACCCGTAAGCGCGTGGAAGCAGGCACGCTGCCTGAGCTGAATGCCGTTGATCTGGAAGCGCAGGTGGCCCGTGACAGTACATCGGTGATCAGCGCTTTTGCGAATTACCAGTTGAACCTGCTGTCGCTGAAAGCGCTGCTGAACCTCGATGCGGCCAAGCCTTTCAGTATTACCGAACCGCCGGTTGAACAGATCCCGGTGGATCCCATTGCCCAATTGCAGCCGGAAGATGTTTTCGCGCTGGCCATGCAGAACCAGCCGGCGCAAAAGGCGAATGAGTTGCGCAAGCAATCGTTGGAATATGCCATCAAGTCGGCCCGGGCTTCTCTTTATCCCACTATTTTCGGAAGCGGGAGCCTTGCCGATAACTTCTCGAGTTCTAACCAGAAAATAGTGGGAGCGCAGTTTTTGGGATATGCATCTTCGCCGTTATACCCTGACATCGTGGACATAAACGGTACTACCACGCCCGTGCAAACCGCGCAGATCAAAACCATTACGGGAAAAAAATCGTTCGGCGAATACTGGAATGGTTACGGCACCCAGTTGTCCAACAACTTTCGCCAGAGCCTCGTGGTCGGCATCCAGGTGCCGATCTTCCAGGGATACCAGGCACGCACCCAATACAAGCGTTCCAAGCTGAATGTAGAGCAGCAGGACCTGGTGATAGAACAGGCCAACCAGACTCTGAAACAGGATATTTTCACAGCCTATACCAACGCAGTTGCTTCGCTGGAGAAATTCAACGCCAGCAAGGTGAGTCTTAATGCCGCGCAGCGGTCGTATGATTTCTCCAAACGGCGTTACGAGCTGGGCATTTTATCTACACTGGAGCTGATCACGAGCCAAAGCAACCTGACGCGCGCTAAGATCGATGTAGCCAATGCCCAGTTCGATTATGTATTCCGGATGAAAGTGCTCGAATTTTATAAAGGCCTGGGCATAAAATTATAACCACCCATTACTCATTTGTATGAATAAGAAAACTGTTTGGATACTCGTTTCGGTTGTTGCGCTGGTACTGGTTTTGTTCGGTCTGAAAAAAGCCGGTGTTATCGGTAAACCCGAAGGACTAAAAGTGACTGCCGAAAAAGTAGCCGCCCGGACCATTATAGAAACGGTGAATGCCAGTGGAAATGTTTACCCGGAAATAGAAGTAAAGGTCAGCTCCGATATTTCGGGCGAGATCATCGAGCTGAAAGTGGAAGAGGGCGACAGCGTACGGAAAGGACAGGTAGTGGCGCGCATCTTTGCCGACCTGTATACTACGCAGCGCGACCAGGTGGCGGCAGGCGTACGCCAGTCGCAGGCCCAGGTCGAAAACAGCAATGCAGCGCTGGAGGCATTGAAGTCGGCCATGGCGCAGACTGAAACGCAATACAAGCGCCAGAAGCAACTGATGGAAGAGAAAGTGATCTCCCCCTATGAGTTCGAGCAGGCCGAAAACGCGTATAATACGGCTAAAGCCAATTACAACGCAGGCCTGCAGAATATACGAGGCAACCAGGCAGCGGTGCAGAGCGCGCAGGCTAACCTGCAGCGCGCCAATAAAGACCTGGGCCGCGCTACCATCGTTGCGCCGATGGATGGCATTGTTTCGCTGCTTGCCGTGAAGCGCGGTGAGCGCGTGGTGGGTACCGCGCAGATGACCGGTACCGAAATGATGCGCATTGCCGATATGAAAAAGATCGAGGTGCGTGTAGATGTAGGTGAAAATGATATTCCCAAGGTGCACCTGGGCGATTCGGCGCTGGTGGAAATTGACGCTTACAACGGGCGCAAGTTCAAAGGCATCGTTACCCAGATCGCCGGCAGCAGCAATACGCTGAGCAGCTCTACCGCGGCAGCGGCGGCTTCTACCAATGATGTTACCAATTACAAAGTACATATCCGCCTGCTGCCGGAGTCGTATGCCGACCTGCTGGCTGACCGCCGGCCCAAGTCCCTGCCTTTTCGCCCGGGTATGAGCGCCAGCGCCGATATCCAGACGCGGCGGCATGAGAATGTGCTCGCGGTGCCTATCAATGCCGTTACCACTCGCGAGAAAGATTCCGATAAATCGGTTGCGCAAACAAAAAGCTCGGTCGATAATGCGCCGGATGCCGATAAAAACAACGACGACGAAAACCAGAAAAAAACGCTGGCTGCCGACCTCGATGAAGTGGTATTTGTATTGGGCGCCGATAAAACAACGGTATCGAGGGTGAAGGTCAGCACCGATATCCAGGATATCAACTATATTGAGGTGACTTCCGGATTGAAAGCAGGCGATGAAGTGGTGACCGGCCCTTATTCACTGGTATCGAAATCGCTCAAAAACGGCGACAAGGTAAAAGTGGTGAAGAAGGAAGAATTGTTTGACCCTAAAAAATAAGCCTATGCGGTTCGGTATTATTGGCAGCGGCAGTTGGGCGACGGCGCTGGCCAAAATCGTGACCGACAATGGCCATCCGCTGTATTGGTGTGTAAGGAGTGAAAACCTGGCCAGCCATATCCGTCAGCGCCGGCACAACCCCCATTACCTTTCATCGGCCGCGCTTCAAACAGAAACCATCCGGTTATACACCGACCCCCGTGCGGGGGTGGCCGAGGCAGATATTGTTCTGCTGGCGCTGCCTTCGGCCTATATACCTGCTACTTTATCGGTACTGACCAAAGAAGACCTGTCGGGTAAAAAAATACTCTCGGCCGTGAAAGGAATGGTGCCCGGCGCCAACAGCCTGCTCAACGACTGGCTGCAGCAGCAGTACGATTTCCCCGTGCAGTCGTATTATACGCTGATGGGCCCCTGCCATGCCGAAGAAGTGGCGAATGAGAAATTATCGTATCTCACTTTCTCGGGGCTCGACGTGGCGGCTACCGCTGCCATCGCCGGCTGTTTTTCCACCTATTATATTAATACCGTGGTGAACGACGATGTGATCGGCGTACAATATGCGGCCATCCTGAAAAACATTTATGCACTGGGCGCGGGCATTGCGCACGGACTGGAATACGGCGACAATTTCCAGAGTGTACTTATCGCCAATTGCGCCGATGAGATGGCTGGCTTTTTGAAGCGGGTAGGCATCAGGCACATGGAAGTAGGCGTGCAGGCAGCCGCGGCTGGGCAGCGAAAATCGGCCAATTACGCCGCCTCGGTGTACCTGGGTGATCTTTTGGTTACCTGTTATTCTTTGTTCAGCCGCAACCGCACTTTCGGCAATATGATCGGCAAGGGATATTCGGTTATATCGGCGCAGCTCGAAATGAACATGGTGGCTGAAGGATACAACGCCAGCAAATCCATCTATACGATTAACCAGGAGATTAAAGCCGAGATGCCGATTGCCGCCACCATTTACCGGATCTTGTGGGAGCAATTACCTGCCGCCAAAGGGTTTAGCTATATAGAGGAAACCCTGGTATAGCCGGTCATTCCCGGAACAGCGCGGCGGCGATGCCATCGGCAAACAGCTTTCCGCGGGCGGTCAGCAATAAACGGTCGTCTTGCTGCTGCAGGGTGCCTGCTTCCAGGTAAGCGCCCGCGGCCGCCAGCACCTGCCGGGCCGTCTCCTTTCCGCCCAGCGACTCCACCTGCAACAGGCTGAGCCCTTCCCTTCGGCGCAGGCTGGTCATGATGTATTCGTTCAACCGGTTCTGTGGCGTTAGTATTTCTTCTTCCCAAACAGGCAGGTTGTCATGGATGCCCTGTACATACAGGGCGTTGTTGCTGATGTTCCAGCGCCGCGAATACCCGTTGTACGAATGGGCGCCGGGGCCGATACCCAGGTAAGGAACGCCTTCCCAGTAAGCGCTGTTGTGGCGGCTGCGATGGCCGGGCAGGCAGAAGTTCGATATCTCGTAATGTTCCCAGCCCGCCGCTTCCAGTTGATTCACCAGCAGGAGAAACTGGTCGGCCTGCTGCCCGGGGTCGGTATCTGGTAACTGTTTCTTGCGAATCAATGTTGCCAGTGCGGTCTTGGGCTCTACCGTCAGCGCATAGGCCGACAGGTGGTTAATGCCCTGGTCGAGGGCGCGGGAAATATTTTCGGACCAGGCGGCATCGTCCAATCCCGGAAGTCCGTAGATCAGATCAAGGTTAAAATTGTCAAATCCCGCCGCTTTTGCCGTTGCCACCGCTGCCGCCGCTTCGGTTGCCGTATGTGCACGGTTCATCCATTGCAGGTCGGCGTCGCGGAACGACTGCACCCCGATGCTGAGCCGGTTGATGCCCAGCGATCGCCAGTGCCTGAGTGATTCCGGCCGGATATCGTCGGGGTTGGCTTCCAGCGTGATTTCTGCATCGGGGGAGCGCGTGAAATGCCGGCTGATGCCGTCGAAGAGCGCCGTTATCTCTTCGGCCGATAGCAGGGAAGGGGTGCCACCGCCGAAATAAATAGTTTCCAGCGGCTGGCCTTCCAGCCGAAAGGCTTCGCGCGCCAGCTCTTTCAATATTGCCGCGATCACATCGTTCTTGTATTGCAATCGGGTAGAAAAATGGAAATTGCAGTAATGACACGCTTTCCGGCAGAAAGGGATATGAAGGTAAAGTCCGGCCACCGCGCAAAATTAAGACGTACCGTTCAATGGTTGATCGCCGGCTGCCTGTTCTTTGCATTGCCTTTGCACGCACAATACCCGCTTCACATCGAAGCTGCCGACGCCGACAGCAGCGTATTGCAACCCCTGCAATTGCAGCGGGTCTTCGCCAACAGGGCGGCCTGTGCCGATTATATCCAGCAATTGCCGGCGACGCTGCGATTGCGCGGACTTGTTGCCGCTTCTATCGACAGTGTGCGGATCGACAGCACCAGCGCTTACCTGCTGCTGTATGTCGGAGAAACACTGCATTGGGGAGAGATCAGGATAGAAGGGCTTGACGAACAGGAATGGGCGCGTACCAATATCCGGCTGCCCGCCATCGGCAAGCAGCCTTTTTCCGGCCGCCAATTGGTGGCCCTGGAAAAACAGTTGCTGAACTGGATGTCAGACAACGGGTATCCTTTTGCAACAGTATCGCTCGACAGTGTTCATTGGTCGGCCGGCCAACTGAACGGTATCCTTTCCGTCAACAAGGGCATGAATTACCTGGTCGACAGCATTCACGTAGAGGGCGGCGCCAAAATCTCCAGCCGGTTCCTGCACCGGTACCTGGATATCCCCCAAGGCAGCCCTTATAGCCTTAAGCAATTCAGCGGCATCAGCAACCGCCTGCGCGAGCTGCCCTACCTGACAGAGGCGCGGCCCTGGGATATGCGCTTTGGCGGTAACGGCGCCATTCTTCATCTTTACCTTGAACCCAAAAAAAGCAGCCAGGTAAATGTGCTGCTTGGTTTGCTGCCCGGTACTGATCTGCTTACCGGTAAAACCAAGTTTCTCGTGACTGGCGAAGCCCTGCTCAACCTGCAAAACGCCCTTGGCAGCGGTGAGACCATCGGCGTCAACTGGCAGCAATTGCAGGCGAAATCGCCCCGCCTTAACCTGCTGTACCAGCAGCCATATCTTTTCGGATCGGCCTTCGGCATTCATACCCAGTTTGATCTTTTTAAGAAAGACAGCTCCTTTCTGAACATCAAC
This sequence comes from Flavihumibacter sp., assembly GCA_039811405.1. GTDB lineage: Bacteria > Bacteroidota > Bacteroidia > Chitinophagales > Chitinophagaceae > Flavihumibacter. Next base: position 20,757 of record JBDHYM010000032.1, read on the forward strand.
GGCATGCTGGGATTGCAATATGCCGTTTCGGCCCGGCAAACGGGGAAGGTATTTCTTCAATTGCTTCGCACCAACCTGATCAATATAGATACTACGGCCATTGTACTGAACAAAAAGCTGCCGGTTGAGATGGATATGAGCACCTTTAACCTCGGTGTCGATTACGACCGGTACACCACCAATTACCGGCGCAATCCGCGGAAGGGCTGGGAACTGTACGGATCGGCTGCCGCCGGTATCAGGAATATCCAGAAAAATGCCCTGGTGCTGGAAATCAAATCCCCTGGTTTCGATTATGCCGCTTTATACGATACCGTGCCGTTGCGCAGCTACCAGTTCCGGGTGCGGTCGTCTGTTGCCCGGTTTTTTCCCATCGGTCGCCAGGCTACGCTGCAGGCGAAAGCTTCAGGCGGATGGGTGCAGAGCCAGCAATTGTACCGGAACGAGCTTTTCCAGATTGGCGGGTATAAGCTGTTAAGAGGCTTTGATGAAGAGAGCATATACGCTTCGCGTTACCTGGTCAATACCGTTGAATACCGCTACCTGGTGAGCATGAACTCTTATTTTTTCGCCTTTGGCGACCTGGGATTTACCGGTAATAAAAGCAGCATCGGCCGGAGCAACAATCATTTTATCGGGTTGGGCTTTGGAATGGCTTTCGAGACTACCGCCGGTTTTTTCAATCTTTCGCTGGCGGCCGGCAAGCGCGATGCCAATTCGTTTGACCTGAAACAGACCAAGATTCACCTGGGCTATGTTAATTATTTTTAACTTGCGAACATTCATGAGGCGATTCCTGCTCTTGTTGTTTTTCCTGGCGGCCGTTGTACTGTTACGGGCCCAGCAACCGGCCGACAGTTTGCCGGCTGTTCCTGCTACGGCATCCGACAGCCTGGTGACAGCGCCGGTTGTAAAAACGGTGTCGGCACCGGTGCGCTGGGACAGTCTTCCGTCGATACAGTTAATCAGGAGCAATCCTTATTTCAACTTTGACGGTGCGGCGGTTTATCGAACTATCCAGCCTTATACCGGCAAAGGCAAAGAGGGTGTTTTTTACCTGATACTGGGTCTTTTTCTACTGCTGGCCCTGGTACGATTGAGCTTTACCCGGTATTTTAATCACATTTTCACCGTCTTCTTTCGTGCGTCGCTGAAGCAAAAGCAGATCCGGGAGCAACTGTTGCAAACACCGTTGGCTTCGCTACTGCTTAACCTTCTTTTTGTAGGCACCGGCGGCCTGTACGCCGTTTTTGTATTGTCGCAGAAAGGCTCGGGCCGGCTCGATGGCATGAATTTCTGGCTGTTGTATGCCTATTGTGTGGGTGGCCTCGCCATGTTGTATGCGGCCAAGTACTTCGGGCTGAAAATGCTGGGCTGGACGCTGCGCATCGAGCAAACCGTCGACACCTATATTTTCATCGTATTCTTATGCAATAAAGTGTTGGCTGTCTTTCTGTTACCACTGCTGGT
>JBDHYM010000033.1:0-21825 GCA_039811405.1 Flavihumibacter sp.
AGCCGAGCAATTTTCCCAGCACCGGTATTTCGCCCATGGCGAGGGCCAGGAACCCGTCTTTGGTGCGATAGATACCATAGGGCGCCGACAAATAAGCGTGCCCGTTATTGACCTCGCTTCGCCGGGGCAGCTTGTTTCCGTTGTTGTAAAAACAGGTCAATACTTCAAACTGAAAATCGAGCAGGCTTTCCAGCATGCTTATCTCAACCAGCGACCCAAGGCCGGTGTTGAAGCGGTCAAACACAGCGGCCAGTATTCCCTGCACCAGGTGGGTGCCGGCAAGAATATCGGCGGCTGCGACACCCATCGGCGTTGGCGCATCGCTTTGATTGCCGGTTAAAAAGCTGATCCCTGACACAGCCTGCAACAACAGGTCCTGCCCCGGTTTGTTTTGCCAGTCGCCCTCGCCGGTATAACCGGTGATGCTGGCATAGATCAATTGCGGGTTTATCTTTTTGACTTCCGGGTAAGAGAGGCCGATGCGTTCCATCACACCCGGCCTGAAATTGTGCACCAGGATATCGGCCCGGCCGATGAGCTGCCTTATCCGTGCAAGGTCGTCTTCGTTTTTCAGGTCGGCCTGGTAGCTTTCCTTGTTCCGGTTGATGGTATGAAAGATGGTCGATTCGCCTGCCACCATTACGTCGCTTACATACAGGCTGCGGCAACTGTCGCCGTACACCGGTCTTTCGATTTTTATGACCCGGGCGCCCAGGTCGGCCAGGCGCAGGCTGGCGGAAGGGCCCGATAAAAACTGGCTGAAATCCAGCACCAACAGATCGTCCAGCAGCTTCATATCATTGCGTTGGTTAGTTCCTGCTTTATTTTTTCCGTATGCGCACCCACCGGCGGCGCCGGCACGGGTGAAAAAAAACGCCGGTGACCGATGCGGATGGGGCAACGCGTGGTAATGAATTTTCCGGCGCCTGTACCCAGCGCCTGCTCCACCTGCAGCTTTCGATAGGTGGAAGTTGCCCGCAACTGGTTCCAGTTCAGCACCGGCATCGCCCACAAGCCATACTGCTGCATTTTGTCGAGCCAGGCGCCGGTGGTAGCCGTTAGGAAATGGGCTGCCAGCAGGGTCTTTATCTCATCCCTTTTTTGAAAGGCGTCTTTCTCTTCAAACCGGTTCAGCGCTTCGCATTCAATCGCTGCATTCAATTTTTCCAGGGGCATCATTGCAACGGCGATATGGCTGTCTGCCGTAGGGTATATTCCGTAAGGCGCGCTCAGGAGCGGGTGCGCGTTGTTTACAGCCGATCGCTGCGGCTGCTTTCGGGTTTGGAAATAGGTAGTGAAAAATTCGAATTGAAAATCGATGGCGGTTTCCAGCAAGCTCAATTCGAGCTGGGCGCCTGTACCGTGTTTTTTGCGGCGGATAAGCGCCGCGAGGATGGCCTGAACGGCCTGGCTTCCGCACAGGTAATCTTCAATGGCCAGGCCAAAGGGCACCGGGTTGTCATCGTGGTTGCCCGAACAAAAGGCAAGGCCGGAAATAGCCTGCACTAGCAGGTCCTGCCCGGGCTTTTTCGACCACGGGCCTTTTTTACCGTAACCTGATATTTCGGTGTAGATGATACCTGCGTTTATTTTCTTTACCAATTCGTAATCGAGCTGCATGGCTTCCATAACGCCCGGCCGAAAATTATGGGTAAGTATGTCTGCCCGGGCTATGAGTTTTTTTACCCAGGCCAGGTCTTCCGGTTTTTTCAGGTCGGCGGCAAAGCTCTCTTTGTTGCGGTTGATGGTATGGAACAGCAGCGAAGTATCGCCGATCCACTTGTTATCGATGGCCAGCCGACGGCAGGCATCGCCTGTAGCGGGTCTTTCGATCTTTATGACCCGCGCGCCCAGGTCAGCCAGCCGCAGGCCCGCAGAAGGCCCCGATAAATACTGGCTGAACTCCAAAACAGTTATACCTTTTAATGGCAACGACATAGGCTTTAGTTGATGGCTGACACGGTTTTGCTTTTCCTGTACAACAGGTTCATTTCTGCCAGCACATCGGCTGCGCTCCCGGCGCCCATCAGGTATTGCTGCAATGGAATGCCTGCATGGTCCTGGAAATAGAGGTAGCCATGGTAACGCGGGCGGATATATCCCCTGCTGATGGTGGCCATGGTATTGGAAAAGAAATCACCGCAAAGCCGGTTGGCGTCTTCGCTGATCCATGCCTGCCGGTGACCGGGTTGCCCGCCGCATTGCATGTACAAGGTGGATTGTATTTGCGGCGATACCACCCAGGCGGCAAACTGCAGGGCCCAGTCGCTGTGCCGTGTACAGACAGACAGGGCAAGGCCGGTGCCGCCTACGGTGCTTCGCAAAGGCTGCCCGGGCTGGAACGAAACCAGGTCGGTGTATTGCAGCAAATGCCGGCTATAACCCTTGCGCGAATAATTGGAATAGCCGTAAGCAAACGGGCAATACCAGTAGTCGTCGGTGGATGTCATCAATTCGGCAACGGCAATCGGGTTTTTGAAAAACAGGGGCTCGTCCACCAGGCTCCACAATTCCTGCATGGTGTTCAGTGCCAGCAGGCCGGTTTCCTTGTCAATAACTTCATCTTCCTGCAGGAAGGGGGCTGTTCCATGGGCGATGCAAAACATGTAAAAGCACATCAGCAAATCGATGGGAATAGATGGCACCGCCAGTTTTTTTTCCCGCGCCAGCGCCAGTACATCCTGCCATGTTCGGGGAACGGGGATATTTCTTTTGCCGAGCAGATCGGGCCGGTAGCTGGCTACCTGCGTAGCCGCATCGATGGCCAATGCCCATTGGTGCGAATCGTAGTAATAGCTTTCGTGCGAGCCACCTACCGAATTTCTTTGCTGGTCTGCGAGATACCCGGCGGGCAAATACTGCTCCAGCGGCAAAACACATTGCGTGGCCGCCGCGCAGCCAACCCAGGGATGATCGATGATCAGGAGATCATATTGTTTCGTCAGTTCTTCGATGGAGGCATCGGCGAATTCCTGCAGGCTCCGCTTCCGCCATTCTATATCTACGGGATGCAGCTCCGAGAATCGTTGCGAGGCCGCCTGTAATGCGGCGATGCCACGACTGTGGTTCCAGGTAATGCCTTTTAGAACGATCCTGCTCATATGCCTGTTTTTTGAACCAGTAACAGGTGTTCACACAACATGACCAGTTCAGCCCGCTGGTTGAATGTCTCCACCAGTTCTGTGACCAATCCGTATCCAGGGTTCTTATGGTCTCTTTTGCCCGTTACGGTTACAGTAGATGTTAAGGTGTCGCCAATGAATACGGGCTTTATAAACCGCAGCCTTTCATAACCATAGGTCATCGCTGCTTCGTTCACCAGTGTGGCGGTGAGGCCGATGGCAATGCCGAATACCAGCGTGCCATGCACGATGCGTTGCTTAAAAGGTTGTGTCGAACACCATTCCGCATCCATGTGGTGCGGAAAGAAATCGCCGGTTTGGCCGGCATGCAAAATGATATCGGCTTCGGTAACGGTACGCCCCAGGGTTTTCCGTTTCTGCTGTAATGTATATTGGTCAAAAAGAATTTTTGCAAACATGGTGCTGTGTATTAATCCAGGTGAAAAACTTCTTCCATTTTCTTCCAGACGCCGCCTTCAGCAAGGGCGTTGGGCAACGGGAGCTGGCAGGGATGCATCTCTTCCCACCATCGTTGCGTGGCAGGATGCTCCGCCATCCGTTTCATATCGGCTTCGTAATCGTCGCCGGTGTATTCCATATAACCGAAGAGATAACACTTCCCTTCTATTTCCTGCAGGTAGATGGAATAGTTCTGCATGTGGCAATCTTTTATTTTCTCCAGCACAGCCGGCCAAACGGCAGCATGCGCGCTTTTATAGTAATCGGCCTTTTCGGGTCGCAGCCCGATGATCATTCCATAGCGTACCGGCTTCTTATCTGGCATTTGCATAGGTGTTTTTTATTTCGCTTTCACATAGCTTAGTGGAAGACCGTTGTACACACGGGCCAGGGAAGCGATGTTCTTGCTGTCTTTCCGGTATTCGGTAACCGGCCGGGCGAGGTATGTATCCACGGGTGGCAGCATTGATCCCATGGTAGGCTGGGTATAACCAAATAACCCGATATCGGCAGCCATGGCCGATGGCACCAAGTCCATGGCATCCTGCTGGTTCCAGTCGGCCAGGCAGGTAATGAGCCGCGTATGCGTACCGACCATCTTTTGTACTTCCTGTATGCTTTTAAGGTCGCCGGCTTCGTTCATCAGCCAGTCGACTTCTTTAAACATGTCTGAACCAATGACGTCTTTGCTGGTAACCTGGCAACAGGTCAGCCAGATAATGCAATCGGGATTTGCTTTTTTTGCCGATTCCCTGATCGTTTTCCAGCAACGGGCGATGGCTTTTCGCCGGAATGCGCGTTCCATATCGGGTGTTATTTTGCTGGTGCCGGGAAAAGGACTGCCCATTAGCTCGCGGAACATGGCCTGTTCACATTCCAGCCACTTGAGGGGCGGATAAGGTTCCAGCGTGGCGCCAGGGTTCCACAGCCAGTCGATCATGAAGCCATCCATATTGGTCTTTCTCACCGCGTCTTCAATGGCGGCGCCCAGGTAATCAAGATAGGCCGTGGTAAAAGGGATATGCGGCACCGCCGGAATGCCGTAGCTCAGCTCGGGATGGTTCAATCCCCAGCGTGTATTGGCGCCAATGCAGAAATAGCCGAATACCTTCATGTTCTCCCGGTGACCGAGCCTTACCATTTCGGGAAGAAAATCATGCTTCAGTCCCGGCTGTTCAGGAACAATCCCGTTTTTATACCAGGCATATCCGTTACAACTGACGGCAAAGGTCTGTACCACATTGCACCCAAGGTCTTTGTACCATTTAATGTGCTCCGCCGGATCGGCATTGGCATATTGGCCCGGGCGGGCAAATTCATTGGGGCCACCTTCTCCCCAGTTGAAGTCGATATTGAATGACCGGATGGGATCGTTTGTAGTGCGGTTGAGCGATGGCCTGTTCGAGAGGCTGGCGGAAAATGCGTTATTAACAGCCAGCGCACCGGCGCTCATCGCCGACAACTTTAAAAAATGCCGCCTGGATGCACCATTGGCCGGCAAGTAGAATCGTTTCTTCATAGCTAACCTTTTTCAGCAATCGTTTTCAGAAGCCATCAAATCTAGCCAGCCATCCTCTCTCAAAAAATAGCGTATGCTATGAAAGGGATGGATTAAACTATTGCCGTTCACACCCGTTTCATGCCCCTGTATTTCTGGGGCGACATGCCGTGCAGCCTGGTAAATGTTCTTGAAAAAAGGTAGGGGTCGCTGTAGCCCACCTGTGCGGCAATTTCATGTATTCGCAGGCTTGTATCGATCAGGCAGCCACAGGCATGCTGCATCTTGAGGTGTATAAAGTATTCCAATGGCGCATACCCCGTAGCCGAACGGAAAATGGTATGCAGGTGTGAGGCAGAGTACGATACCATGGCCGCCATTTCGGCAACAGACAGCTTCCGTTGAATGTTCTCGTGCATGAAGGCGGTTATTTTTTCAACAGGCGTTGGATGGCTGTTTCCCTCGGGCGCCCCTGCGGCACTTGCGGTCTGCGTCAGCAGGAGCCAGAGGTCCATATTGGCGAGCACCAGGTTTTCAAAAGTAAACCCGCGCGCCAGCGTGGCTGTAATATGGTTGAAGAGGCGAAGGAACATTTTCGGTTCTGCTACATCCCGCGGTTGCTGGCCATACCGCATGGCTTGCAGCAGGTGGATATCGTCCGCAAGATTGCTTTCGAACATGAGCCAGTAGATGGTCCAGGGATCGACGGGATCAGCCCCGTAGCGGTGCCACCGGCCGGCGGGCAATATAAAGAACTGGTTCCGGCCAACAGCGAAGCGCCCGGCTTCCGTTTCGTACCAGCCGTTCCCGTCGGCGCAATAGAAAATGATGTTCTCCGGACTGCCTTTTTTTCTTTCCCGGTGATGCGATCCGGCTTTCGGGTAGTAACCGATATCGGTCAGGTAAATAACATTCAGGAACCTGTTCTTTGCCAGCAATTGCCGAATGGATCTGCTGGGAATCATTAATATTTTTCTACCGCTCCCCTCCCAGTATTTCCTCGGGCTTCTCTGCAGTTTATGGTGAGCGGTGGTCACGGGAGTTATTTTTTGACCTTAAAAGTATCAATAAACCGGCGTTTCATTACTTTTGTACAAATCCGACTTTTTTCTGTATTTATTTGGGTCGGCAAAACCAGGTCAATGCAAAAACAATTGCTGAAATCGTCTTTTTCCCTGCTAAACATAGACCGGGTTAAGCTGGATACCCAATGGAATTACAGGAATATCATCAGCCCGTTTTACCGCCTGTATCTTATTGAAGACGGAAAAGGCAGGCTGTTCAATACCGAGCTGTCGTTGCCGCTGGAGAAGGGCTTTTTATACTTGGTGCCCTCCTATACGCTTTGCAACTATTCATGTGACAATTATCTCGACCAGTACTATGTACATTTTGCCGAAGAGTTTCCCTATGGCGATTCCCTGTTCGCGAGCTCGCGCAAGCCTTTCCGGGTGGCCGCCCTGCAGGGCGACAGGGAAAATTTTTACCGTTTGCTGGCCATCAATCCCCACCGGACGCTGTTGAATTCGTATGCACCGTGGACCTATGAAAAGAAATCGATAACGGCCAGCTTTTCGGCATATAATAATCCTGAAGACCTGGCGCGCGACATGGAAAGCCAGGGTATCATCATGCAGCTCCTGGCGCGCTTCCTCGCGCCGGCTGTTTTCCAGTCGTCGGACTCCATCATATCGTCGGTGGCGTTGAAGGCCATGAACCACATCATCACCCACCTCGACGGCGACCTGCAGGTGTCGTCGCTGGCAAAAATGGCTTCGCTCAATGCAGATTATTTCTCCCGGGTTTTCCAGAAGCATACCGGCTGGAGCGTCATGTCGTATATCCAGCAAAAAAGAGTGGAGCGGGCCCAGTTCCTGATCCTTACCACTACCATGTCGCTCGAAGAGATCAGCGAGCGTACCGGCTTCAGGGATATAGGCTATTTCAACCGGGTATTTAAAAAAGTTACCGGCACCACGCCAGGTGTTTACCGGAAGACCAACCGGGTACAATAAAAAAATTTGCTGGTATCTGGCAAATTTGTACTTTTCCTACCTGAACATTCTCCGGGCCCGTACCCGGAACTGCGATCAACCGTATTATTTATCAAACCAACTACCATGCTTGAACCTCCTGCCTGCAACATCGTCCCGACACTCATCTCCTGTTATAACCTGTCCTGAACAATTGCCTTATTAATTTAATCATCCTTCAATTTCTGCTTATGAATGGAAAAAAAATAACCTCAACAAACGCCCCGAAACCGGCGTCAGGGTTATTAGGGCTCACAAGAATTGTTTTAGGGGTACTGCTCCTGTTTGCATTCGGCAATAACGCTGAGGCCGGCCCCGGTAAATCCTTTTCTTTTGTGGTAAAAGGCAATGTCAGCAACGAAGCCGGCATGCCCATCGAAGGCGCCTCGGTCATCGAGAAAGGCACCAACAATGGCACTACCACTAAAGCAGACGGAAGCTTTACCCTTACTGTTGCAGACCAGAATGCCGATTTAATCGTGTCATTTTCCGGGTACGTAACCGTAACAAGTGCCGTAAACGGGAAATCAACGCTTTACATTACGCTCAACCCCGATGCAAAATCATTGGAGAATGTAGTGGTAGTGGGTTATGGCACGCAAAAAAGAAGGGAGATCATCGGCTCTATTGCCGAAGTAAAACCCGACAAGATCGGCGGTCTGAGTGCAGCACCTACTTTTGACGCGGCATTACAGGGGCAGGTTCCCGGCGTATCCATCCAGTCGTCTACCGGCGTACCCGGCGCGGCTACGAAGATCCTGATCCGCGGCGCCAACTCGATCAACTCGAGCACCGATCCGCTTTGGATCATCGATGGCATGCCGGTCAGTACCGGCCAGTTGGGTTACAATGATGCATCGGTTGGCCAAAACCCCATGTCGCTGATCAACCCGAACGATATCGAAAGCATACAGGTATTAAAAGACGCCGCTTCCACTGCCATCTATGGATCGCGCGGCTCCAACGGCGTTATCCTGGTCACCACCAAATCGGCACGGGGAAAAATGCCTTCAAACAGTATTTCCGTTACCGGCGGCACCATGCAGATGGCGCGCGACTTCAACGATCTCGGTTTCGCCGATACAAAAACCTGGTTCAGCATATTGGACCAGACCTATGCCAACTCCGGAAGAACCGCTGATCCGATCGACGATTATTTCAGGACCGTTCCGCTGGCCACTTCCAAGATGACCAGGGCCCAGGCCATGAACAGCAATACCAACTGGTTCGACCAGATCTTCCGGAAAGCCTCTTTTCTCGAAGCCAATTTCTCCAGCGCAAAAGCGTTCGACGGCGGCAACTTCTATTTTTCCGGTAATTACCGCGACGACAAAGGTGTTATGGTTAACAACGGAATGAAACGGTACACCTTAAGAAGCAACCTGGAATTTCGCCCACTGAAAAACCTGGTGCTGGGCAGCCGTCTCAACTTCTCCTACTCCGTCAACAACCGGGCGCAGAACGACGACGCCGGGGCCGACAACGGGAACCGCGACGGAAATGCCGGTGGCATCAACAACCTCACCAAGCTCTCCCTCCCCTGGCTTCCCGTGTACGATCCCAATAACAGCATCCAGAATTATTATAACCCCTATGCCGGCTTTAATATCAAGGCCTATTCAGATCCCAGCAATGTGAAAAATGAATTGAGAAGCGTGCGGATGTTAGGCGGACTGTATGGCGAGTACAGCATCCCCGCCGTCAAGGGCTTGTCGTTGAGAAGCGAATTTTCGTTCGACCTGCTGCAGGCGGCTACCACGGTATGGGTCAGCAAAGCCATCCGTTTGAACGGAGCCGGTGTGCCGTCTACTTTCGGCCTGGAGCAAGCCGCCAATACCTACAATATCAACTACAACGGCTATGCTACCTATAGCCGGAAATTCAACGACGTGCATTCTTTGTCGGTAGTAGCAGGTGCCGAAGCACAAAGAAACCGCGGCTACCTGCGGCAGGCTTCGGGCGAAGGCCTGACCGGCGTTTACCAGCAACTGGGCCGGCCTACCACCCTGCTGGCCATGAACGGAGGCTCCCTGGGGGAAGAGTACCTGATGGGCCTGTTCGGACGCGCCAACTACAGCTTTAAAGACAGGTATATGATCGGCGCCAGTTTCAGAAGAGATGGCAGTTCCAACTTCACGCCTGCAAACCGTTGGGGTAATTTTGCTTCACTGGGCATCGGCTGGACCCTGTCTGACGAGTCGTTCATGTCTTTCCTGGGCGGCGGCACTTTCCTGAAGCTGCGTGCAAGCTATGGAGAAACCGGTAACAAGAATGTAGCGTATGGTCTTAACCTGATCAACTACAATGGCACCTACAGCTACGGTCCGCCGAACATGCTGGGCGTAAACGGTACCCTGCCTTCCAATATTCCTTCACTCGATATCACCTGGGAAAAAACCAATACCACCGATGTCGGCCTGGATTACCATTTCCTGAACGGCAGGATATCGGGTACCGTTGAATACTATAATAAATTCGTCAAAGACATGCTGCTGCAAGGACCGGTTCCTTCATCGGCCGGCGTCGATAACGGTCCGTACGACTATTATGCCAGCAAGATCTGGGGCAACGTGGGTGACATGGTGAACCGGGGGGTTGAATTCCAGATCAGGTCGGTGAATGTCCAATCGAGGAATTTCAAATGGACCACCGATTTCAACATTGCTTTCAACAAGAACACCATCAAGCGGCTTACGCCTGAAGCCGACGCCACCGGATCGGGAATGATCAATGGAAAATTCATTTCCAGAACAGGCAATATGCGCAATGAATGGTACCTGCCCGATTTCGCCCTCATCGATCCCGCTACCGGCATCGAAATGATCTATGTGGTTGACAAGGATGAGTACAGTAAAACAGGAGAAACGCGGCGACTGAAAAACACCAAGGGCGGAGACAGCCTTATCTATGCCACCAATACCAACCTCGCTGCCAATATTTTCGACCTGAAAGGCAAATCGCCCGACCCCAAGTATTACGGCGGCATTTCCAACACCTTTGAATACAAAGGATTTGACCTCAGCTTCCTGGTCACTTTCTCGGGTGGCAACTATATCTATGATTTCAACGAGCAGATCGCTTCCTATCCCAGCACCAAGTACAACCTGAAAGCAGCCATACTCGATCAGTCGTGGAAAAAACCGGGCGATGTGGCCAAATACATGCGTCTCTCCTATACGAACGCGCAGGAGATCGACGGTGTGTTGGTGAACGATTTCATCCGCGAATTTGAGTACATCAACCTGGATAAATATTTACACAAGGGCGATTTTGTACGACTGAAGAACGTGCAACTGGGTTATAATCTCAGCAGCAGTGCCCTGAAACGGTACAAATTACAGGGCGCCCGCATTTACCTGTCGGGTACCAATCTGTACACCCGCACCAAATTCCCCGGCTGGGACCCAGAAGGCGCTGTAATGACAACCGTTGACCAGGTGCCGCAACTGAAAAGCTGGACAATTGGGTTAAATGTAAAATTCTAAACGAACCATCATGAAATACTTAGGTAGAATATCATTTGTCGCGATACTGCTTTTTACGCTGGCAGGCTGCAAAAAGTTCTTTGACCTGAAAAATCCGCCGCAAAGCCCGTGGACGAATGTGACCGAATTTGAAAGAGCGGCCATCGGCGCCTATTCAAGGTTGTTCAGCAACAGGAGCTGGAGTACCAGCTATATCGATTACAGCCTGCTCACGGTAAGCTCGGCCGATGATGTAGATTGGGTTAACTGGCCCGAATGGGGTTACAACCGCAACCCGGGCTCTTCTTTTCCGCTCGCCGAAGGTATCTGGGCATGGAACTACCAGGGCATCGCCGCCTGTAATGATGCCCTCGATTTTGTTGCCAGTCACGACGGCGATCCTTTCCCGCAGCAATCGGACGACGACCGCCGGAAAAACTTCGACCGCCTGGTGGGCGAGTTCCATTTTTTGCGGGCCACTTCCTACTACATGCTGATGAATGTTTTCGGAACGCCTTACCAGCCAGGTGGCGACAACAGCCAGCCGACACTGCCCCTGATCACCTCTTTCGCAAAAGGAACTGCCGATGCCAAAGATTCCAAAATAGGCACGGTACAGGAAGTGTTCGACCAGATGATCGCCGACCTCGTAAAGGCAAAAGAGTTGTTGCCCGAACGTTATGAGGCCGGCATGCATGTTTCTTACCAGTTGGGGCGCGCCAATAAGTTCGCGGCTGCCGCCATGCTGGCACGTACCTATTTTGTAATGGGCGACTACCAGCGTGCTGCCGAACAGGCGAGCTTTGTTATTGACCAGAACGGTGGCGACTATGATCTGTCGCAAGACCCGATCGAAGCCTGGAACAAAAGTTCGCTTGACCGTGGCAAGGAAGTGATCTTCTGGATTCCTTTCTACGATCCGCTCGGAAATATTGTGCCTTATAACCTGACTGTATTGAACAGCAATGCGGCAGATTGGGGGCAATGCGGCTGGGTGGAACCGCGCATGGCCAACAGCACCATCAAACGTTTGGGCTGGATGGATGATCCCTTCAATAACACTGGTATAAAACCGGCCGCATTGCGCGACAAGCGGTTTACCCAACTGATGTCTGTCAGGTATCCTGAATCGGATACCAATCCCAACCACGAGCACGACAGCCGGCCCGAGATCAAAGACAAGACCACTATCTGGAACAACAAATACTACCGGGGCGAAAACGGCTTCAATACCAACCTGCCCGTTATCCGTTTGGCTGAAATGTATTTGACAAGAGCAGCCTGCCGGTTGAAAGCCGGTGACGCCGCAGGCGCCGCCGCCGATTTGAACGTGGTAAAGAAAAGGGCCTGGGATACCAATGCAGGTGGCGCTTTCGTTCCCGTAACCGCTGCCAATATTACCCAGCAACAGATCGACGACGACCGCCTGGTGGAAATGTTCAATGAGCCCGACAGAATTGCTTACCTCCGGGGCCTGAAAGTGGATATAGGGCCCGGCGACAGGAACGTGTCTGTTGAACCCTATACCAGTACCAAGTTTATATGGGTTAAACCGCCGTCCGAATCGCTGTATCGTTAGTTTAGTAGCACCAAAGTGTCCGCATCCTGCGGGCACTTCTTTTTTCAAGTTGCCGTCAAAAAAAACAGTTGAATTCCAGCCAAAGAACCTCCCGCCTGCTTTCCCTCGACACCTTGAGGGGTTTCGACATGTTCTGGATCATGGGTGCGGGCGATTTTGTCACCGCTATGGCCGACATAAAGAAGACGCCGTTCTGGACAACGCTGGCCACACAGTTCGATCATCCCTACTGGAACGGCTTTGCGTTCTGGGACCTGATCTTTCCGCTGTTCATGTTCCTGTCTGGCATCTCTGCTGTTTTTTCGATCGACGCGCAATTGAAAAAAGGGAGCAGCCGGCAACAGGTATTGATGAAAGTAATAAGGCGCGGCCTGGTGCTTGTTTTACTCGGCATCTTTGTCAACAACGGTTTAGCCATCCGGCCGGTTTCGGACATACGGTTTCCCAGTGTGCTGGGAAAAATCGGCCTGTCGTACATGTTTGCCAGCATCATCTATCTCTATACGCGGCAGAAAGGACAACTGATATGGTTCTGGTCTTTGCTGATCGGCTACTGGGGCTTGCTGAAATGCACCGCTGCGCCCGGCTTCCCAACCGGTGACCTTACCGAAGCGGGCAACTTCATGTCTTATTTCGATCGGCACTACCTGCCGGGAAAACTTTCCCGCGGCATACACGACACGAGCGGGTTCTTATGCACCATAACCGGCATCGCCACCACCCTTTCGGGCATCCTGGCCGGCCATTTTCTGAAAAAAGAAACGATCGGGCCTGCCGGCAAGGCCCGTCTATTTGCTGCAACAGGCGCCGGTTGCATTTTGCTGGCCCTGTTATGGAACCTTGTCTTTCCCATCAACAAAAATCTCTGGTCAAGCTCTTTTGTGCTGCTGACCACCGGCGGCAGCCTGCTGCTGTTTTCCCTGTTTTACTACCTGGTCGATATAAAGGGTTATACAAAATGGGCTTTCTTTTTCCGGGTAATCGGCATGAACTCCATTTTCATTTATATTTCGCCCAAGTTCATTCATTACGGCTATTTTGCCGACGGGCTCTTCGGGTGGCTTGCCGATCTGTCGGGGATATACCGTCCCGCCGTTTCGATGCTCTTCGTGATCATTACCGAATGGCTTGTATTGTACGTCATGTACCGGCGGAATATGCTTGTAAGAATATGATAACAGCAGCTATTTCTTTGAAATGAAGTAATATGGAAAAACTGGTTGACGCAAAGAAGCCCCGGCTCGAATCGCTCGATGCTTTAAGAGGCTTCGACATGTTCTGGATCATGGGCGGCGATGCCATTGTGAAAGCGCTTGCCCTCATCACCGGATCGGGTTTCTGGATCTCGGCGGCCGAACAAATGGAGCACCCCGACTGGAATGGCTTCCATTTCTTTGACCTGATTTTTCCGCTGTTCCTGTTCATTGCCGGCGTGGCCACCCCCTACTCCATCGGCAAAGAGCTGGAAAAAGGAAAAACAAGAGCAGCACTGTTGCGTCGCGTCGTTAAACGCAGCCTGGTCCTGGTGGCGCTTGGTTTTCTCACCGCCAACCATCCCGACGGGTACTTCCAGCTAAAGCCCATACACGAATACCGTTTCGGCAGCGTACTGGGCAGGATCGGCCTGGCCTATATGCTGGCCAATATCATTTACCTGTACTGCCGTGAAAAAGCGCAATGGATCTGGTTTGGCGCCCTGCTTGTCGGTTACTGGCTACTCCTGAAATTCACATCGGCACCCGGTTATCCTGCGGGCGATCTCAGCATGCCCGGCAACTTCGCTTCGTATGTAGACCGTTGCCTTATGCCGGGAACACTGTATTTGAAAATACACGACCCCGAAGGGCTGGCAAGCACCATCCCTGCCGTCAGCACCGGGTTGCTTGGCATCATAACCGGCAGTTTTCTACAAAGACCGGCTATCAGCGGAAATAAAAAATCACTGGGAATGCTGCTGGCCGGGTTGCTCTTCCTGCTGCTGGCGCGGCTCTGGAACCTCGATTTCCCGATCAACAAAAACCTGTGGAGCAGCAGCTTCGTATTGTATGCGGGTGGTTTCAGCCTGCTCCTGCTGGCGGTGTTCTATTATATCATCGATGTGCTGGGGTATAAGAAATGGGCTTTCTTTTTCAGGATGTTCGGCATGAACTCCATCCTGATCTACATATCGGGTATGTTCATCAACTGGGATTATGCCTGCAATGCCTTTTTCGGCTGGCTGCTGCAACTCGCGAAAGAACCCTATACCGCGCTGGTGTATGCAGTATGCGCGGTGCTGGTCAAATTCGGCTTCCTTTATGTGTTGTACAGGAAGAAAATATTCTTACGCGTGTAAGCGGTATCTATCATAGACTTCCTGCAAGGTAACGGCAGCGCCCCCACGCGCCCTGCTCCAATCGGCCGCCTCCATGAAAGCATATATTTCGAGGGTCTCACCGGCAGGCACGGGCGATACGCCGGAATTGAAGAACCGGATGATATGGGTCAGCAGCCCTTCGTAACCCGCAAAGCTGCCGACCGGTGCAATGCCCTTCTCCCCGAAAGCAGTTCCCCCGTAATCGGTAGCGCCGGTGCGCATGCCCCTGAATGTTCCGACACGGCCGTCTTTCCACTTGCCTACTACCATGTCGGTGCCGGCCGTGTACACCCGCCTCAACTCCCTGCAGCCGATTCCCATGAGGGCGAACAGCGGCTCCACGCCGTGCAGGCCATACCAGGCAAGATCGATATGCCCCGGTTGCAGGGGTGCAGGGCTATAGGTATCGACGCCGGTGATCTTCCCGATTTTTTCTCCCGACAGCAATGCTTCCATCTGGGGGGTGTATCGCAACGACGATGACGAGAAGATGGGTACTTTGTTTTTTGCGGCGGCTTTAAATATGGCAACCACGTCTTTGAAAGCAGCGGCCACGGGTTTATCGATAAACAATTTCTTACCCGCGCCAATCACTTCCAGGGCCTGCGCCAGACGCGGCTTGCCATCGTTCGTTTCCAGTAAAACGACATCCACTTTTTTCAACAATGCAGCTATCGAATCAACCACCTCAACACCGAGCGCCTGCGCTTCCTTGATATATGCGGGAATGCGTTCATAGCTCGATTTTATGTCGCGGCTTCCATACGGGTAAGCGGCCACCACGGTATAACCGCCAGCGCCTGCGAATGGCTGGTCACCGTTCAGCAATTGCATGATATTGGTGCTGTGCGAGGTATCGAGACCGATAATCCCTATCCGTTTATTACCGGCGGAAGATACAGTCGATTGTGCCGGCAGGATGGAAGGAAATGTAACGCCCAGCCCCAGGCCCGCAAGGCCGGCTTTTTTAATAAAGTCCCTGCGAAAAATATTATTTTTCATGATAGCAAAAAACGGCCCCTTGAAATCGGGAACGTACCCAAAACTACTGTAAATTAGCGGCTTTATCTGCCGCTTTAAATGCATGTTATATGGCCAAAGCCAAAAGACCGAAACCCCAGAATGGCGTAAAGGAAATTGCAAGAAGGGCGAATGTGGCGCTGGCGACGGTTGACCGGGTAATACATGGACGACCCGGTGTGTCGAAGAAGACCTTGGAGAAGGTAAAAAAGGTAATTGAGGAAATGAATTACCGGCCCAATATCATCGGGCGCCGCCTGGCTTCCATGAAAGAATATCATTTCGCGGTGCTTATTCCCGAGATCGCCGAAGAATCCGGTTTTTTCTGGCAGGCGCCCGCAGACGGGATACAACTGGCTGCTGAAGAGATCAAGTCGATGGGCGTAAATGTCAGCAGCTTTTTCTTCAACCAGAACGATCCGCATTCATTCGTTACCAACGCCGACAAAATATTGAAGGGAAAATTCGACGGTGTATTGCTGGCGCCTTTTTTTATTGAAGAATCGATCGCGTTCACCAATGCCTGCGAAAAAAGGAATATACCCTATGTGTTTATGAACTCGGATATTCCCGACCAGAAAAGTCTCAGCTATATCGGGCCAGACCTCTATGCCAGCGGCTATTTGGGCGGGCAGCTCATCAGCTTTTTGCTCAAGCCCGACGACCATGTGCTGATCGTCAATATCTCGCGCGAAATCAAAAATATCCGGCAAAACAGGCTGCTGCGCAAGGAAGAAGGCGTGCGCTCGTATTTCATGCGCAACAAGATCAAGAACGAGATCCTGAAAATCGATATCACCAATGTGGATGAAAAGGTGGTGGAGAAAAAAATACTGGATATGCTGGCCACCCATCCCCGCATAGGGCTCATTTTTGTGACCAACTCCAGGGTGGTAAGCGTGGCAAAATGCCTGGAGAAAAACTTTATCAACCACGTGCGCATCATCGGGTACGATCTTATACAGGCCGGTATGGAATACCTGAAAAACGGGGTGATCGATTTTCTTATCTGCCAGAAACCCCAGGAGCAGGCCTACAGGGGGATCATGACCCTGTACCACCACCTGATCCTGAACCTGAAAGTGCCGGAGATCTATCACATGCCGATAGATATCGTGACGAAAGAAAATTCCGCCTACTATAAAAATTAATTTTTTTGGAAAATACCGTTGATGTTGTATTTTGAGTGAAATATGGGTACGTACCCGATAATCCATCAAATCCATCTTACTTGCGTCCATTTTTAAAATCAATCACCCCCGGGCTTATCACGGCGGCCCTGATCTTCGGCCCCAGCAAAATGACCATTACTTCCAAGCTGGGCGCCCAATTCGGGTATTCGCTGCTGTGGATGGTAGTAGCGGCGGTTTTCCTGATGTGCTTTTTTGCAGGCATGGCCAACCGTATCGGCATGGCACTCGATAAATCCATCCTCACCGTGGTGGCCGAAAAAATGGGACGAAAGGTATCGGTCGTATTGGGGGTGGCTATTTTTATGGTCTGCGCCTCTTTCCAGTCGGGCAACTCCACCGGTGTCGGCATCTCGCTGGGCGAGCTTACCAAAACCAGTCCCGCGACCTGGATCATTGTCGTAAATGCGCTGTCGCTGCTGCTGCTCTTTACTCGGAATATTTACAAGATGCTGGAATGGGTGATGATCGTGCTGATCGCGCTCATGCTGCTTTCCTTTATTGTTACTTTCATTATCATTCGTCCCGATACAAGACTGCTGGTATCCGGCCTGCAGCCGCAAATACCCCCGGGATCGCTCGGGCTTGTCATTGCTTTCGGCGCCTCCTTTATTTCAATCGTCGGCGCTTTCTACCAGGCATACCTGGTAAGGGAAAAGCGAAAAAGAACCGGTGGCCCCGCGGTCAGATACGACCATATTTCAGGCATCATCATTCTCGGCGTAATGAGCGCTATTGTCATGATCTGCGGCGCAGTGGTATTGAATCCCGCCGGCATAAAAGTTACCAAGGCAACAGACATGTCCATTGCGCTGGAGCCGGCTTTCGGGCAGTTCGCCTCCTTTATTTTCCTGGTGGGATTGTTTGGCGCCGCTTTCTCCAGCCTTGTCGGCAATGCATCGGCCGGCGGTACTTTACTGAGCGATGCCATTGGCAGCGATGCCAGCGTAGGCGCTAAAAGCTCGCGTTGGTTCACCGCCGGCATAATTGTGATCGGCGCCATCGTTTCCATCGTTTTTGGCGCCGCACCGCTGCAGCTCATTGTTGCCGCGCAAAGTGTCACCATTTTTATTGTGCCCATTATCGGCTTTACGCTGTTCTTCATTTCAAACGACAAATCGCTGATGGGCAGCTACGTGAACACCCCGTGGCAGAAGCTCGTTATCGGGATCGGCCTGCTGCTGATCGTTACGATGGCCATTTTCAATTTCAAAGCAATTTTTCTGAATACCAATTGAATGAAAGAGATAGAAAAAAAATACAGTGCGCTGCTGCTTCCTTCTGAAAGGCTGGTAAGCGATATTGCCCGGATCGACGGCGACATCATCATACTCGGCGTTGGCGGAAAAATGGGGCCCGACCTGGCGAGGCTTTGCAAAGCGGCTGTAACCAAAGCAGGTATTGAAAAAAAGATAACCGGTGTGGCCCGGTTTTCAGAACCAGGCCTGCGCGAAGCGCTGGAAGCCGACGGCATAGCCACCGTTCAAGCCGATCTCCTGGACAATGAGGTGTGGAGCAGCCTGCCCTACGCAAAGAATGTGCTCTACCTCGCCGGTACCAAATTCGGCACAAAAGGCAATGAGCCGTTTACCTGGGCCATGAACACCTATTTGCCCGCGAAGGTGGCTGAGCATTATAAGGATTCGCGCATCGTCGTTTTCTCTACCGGCAATGTGTACCCGCTTACGGAAGTATTCAAGGGCGGCGCCACCGAGCAAACCCGGCCCGAGCCCATTGGCGAATACGGCCAGTCCTGCCTCGGGCGGGAACGTATCTTCCAGTATTTCTCCGCAAAATACCAAACCCCTATACTTATTTACCGCCTGAATTACGCAAACGACGTGAAATACGGCGTGCTGACCGAGATCGCCAAATCGGTGCTTGAAGAAAGGCCCACCGATCTCAGCATGGGTAATGTAAATGTAATCTGGCAGGCCGATGCCAACGAGTTTGCCATAAGAAGCCTTTTACACTGCGACGTGCCTGCCAAATTATTGAACATAACGGGTCCCGAAAACCTGTCGGTCCGGCAACTCGCAGCATGGTATGGCAGCTTTTTCAACAAGAAGCCCGTATTTACCGGCGAGGAGTCGCGGAATGCATTGCTGAGCAACGCCACGGAAAGCTTCCGGCTTTTCGGCTATCCCAATACCACGCTGAAGCAGATGATGGAAATGATCGGCGAATGGCTGCTGAACGCGGGAGCAACGATCAACAAACCAACCCATTTCCAGGAAAGAGAAGGAAACTATTAAGCATATGCACGCAGAACTTTCGGAAAAAATAAAAGCCCCTTTACACCAGGGTGTTGTTATCCCCGCTCATCCCCTGGTTTTACAGGATGCAGGCAAGCGCATAGATACTGCGGCGCAGAAAGCGCTGACACGTTACTATGCCGACAGCGGCGCAGGGGGTGTTGCCGTCGGCGTGCACACCACACAGTTTGAGATCAGGGACAAAGCGTTCGGGTTGTTCGAGCCGGTATTGGAAACGGTTGCAGCAGCGATCGACGAGCTGGCCCTGCCCGATCCGTTCATCAAAGTGGCGGGTATCTGTGGCGATACCGAACAGGCAGTAGCCGAAGCGGGCATTGCCCTGAAATACGGGTACCACCTGGGTTTGCTCAGCATGGGTGGACTATCGCATTATTCTGAAGAGCAATTGCTGGACAGGACCAGGGCCGTGGCGGCGCTCATACCTGTTTTTGGGTTTTACCTGCAGCCTGCTGTGGGCGGAAGGGTATTGTCTTACGATTTCTGGCGGGCATTCGCCGACATACCGGGTGTTTTCGCCATTAAAATAGCGGCCTTCAACCGGTATCACACCATCGATGTGGTGAAGGCAGTTTGCCATTCTTCCCGGTCCCGCGAAATTGCGCTGTACACCGGCAACGATGACAATATTGTTCCCGACCTGCTGACGCCTTACCGGTTTCTCGTTGATGGCGCCGAAGTGGAGAAAGCTTTTGTCGGCGGTCTCCTGGGGCACTGGGCTTTCTGCACCGACCACGCCGTAGCGCTGCTGAAAGAAGTGAAAGATTGTATCGGGAACGGCTACCAGGGTATTGAGCAACTGCTGGCGAAAGGCATCGAGGTAACAGATACCAATGCCGCCGTATTTGATGTGGCGCATAACTTTCACGGATGCATCGCCGGCATCCATGAAATGCTGCGACGGCAGGGATTGATGAAGAACACCGCCTGTTTACTGGAAAAAGAAAAGTTGTCGCCCGGTCAGTTGGAAAAGATCGATGCGGTTTGCAACCTGTACTTCCCCACCCTTATGCCTTGAAATAAATGCTTCATGGATTCAGCTATTGAAACAATAAAGGGATACGTTCAGCGCTTCAGCGAAACAGTTGTTGAAGACAGAAGGTATTTTCACCGAAATCCTGAATTGTCTTTCCAGGAAATAAAAACCGCCCGTTACATACAGCACCGGCTTACAGAAATGGGCATACCCTGGAAACAGGTAACCGATACCGGTATTGTTGCCGAGATACACGGCGAATTGGGCGATCAACCCGTACTGGCCTTGCGTTCCGACATGGATGCATTGCCGATTACGGAAAACAACAACCTGGACTATGTATCCCAAAGCAGCGGCGTGATGCATGCCTGCGGGCACGATGCGCACATGGCCATTTTGCTGGGCGCCGCACGCATACTGCATGCGATGAAGTCCGGGTATGCAGGTACCATCAAGCTCATTTTTCAACCCGCTGAAGAAAAGCTGCCCGGCGGCGCCAGGGCCATGATAGAACAGGGCGCGCTCATCGACCCTGCTCCCGGCGCGGTTTTCGGCCAGCATGTACGACCGGAGATACCCGCCGGCAAGGTCGGCATCTGCAAAGGGCTGGCCATGGCCTCGATGGACGAGATCTATGTAAAGATCACCGGCAGAGGAGGGCATGCCGCGCAGCCGCACACCGTGGTAGACCCGGTAAGCATCGCCGCCCAG
This sequence comes from Flavihumibacter sp., assembly GCA_039811405.1. Classification (GTDB taxonomy): domain Bacteria; phylum Bacteroidota; class Bacteroidia; order Chitinophagales; family Chitinophagaceae; genus Flavihumibacter. Next base: position 20,682 of record JBDHYM010000033.1, read on the forward strand.
ATGATCGTGCTGCTGCAGCAGGTCGTTAGCCGGTTCGCCAACCCGCAAACTCCCACGGTATTGTCGTTTGGAAAGATCGTGGCAAACGGCGCTGTAAATATCATTCCCGACCAGGTACTGCTGGAAGGCACGTTCCGCACCTTCAACGAAGAATGGCGGTACGAGGCGCACCGGCGCATGAAACACCTGTCGGAGACCATCGCCGGCAGCATGGGCGCCACCTGCAATTTTGATATTCATTGCGGCTACCCTTCGCTGTTGAACGATGACAGGCTGAGCGATGCCTGGACGAAATATGCCATCGAATACCTCGGCGAAGAGCAGGTGCTGACCATCGACAAATGGATGGCTGCCGAAGATTTCGCCTATTACTCCATCAACAAGCCATCGGTTTTTTATTACCTGGGCGTCGGGAACAAAACCAGGAATATCAACGCGCCCCTGCACAACGCCAGCTTCAATATCGACGAGCAGGCGCTGGATACCGGCGTCGGATTGATGTGTTACACCGCCATTCAACAATTAAAAAACACTACCAGAACAATAACTGCCGTCAACTCACTTGCGATATGAAAAGAATATTCTTATGGGCATCGGTCGTGCTTTTCGGCATGTCTGTTACCGCGCAGAACAAAAATGCCGTTTCCATTATACCCGAACCGGTTTCCATCCGGCACGGGATCGGGTCTTTTATAGTAAAAAGCAATACCGTAATAGAGCTGATCAATGGCGGCGATTCGCTGGCAGGCATTGCCCGGCAATTCACCGACCAGGTATTCCGCGCATCGGGGCTGCGTTTGAAAACATCGGCCGTTGCTAAGAACACACTCGCAAAAGATGTTATACGCTTCTCCAAAACCAACCATCCGGTTTTAGGCAAAGAAGGATACCAGCTAACCGTATCGCCTGCAGCCATCCAGGTCAAATACAATACCGCAGCCGGCGCCTTTTATGCCGTACAGACCCTGTACCAGTTATTGCCCCGGGAAATCGTTGCCAAACAGGTACAGAAAAACGTGCGATGGCAGATCCCCGCAATCGATATTGTCGACTACCCACGTTTCCCCTGGCGCGGACTGATGCTGGACGTGGCAAGAAATTTCTTTACCGTGCAGGAGGTGAAGCAATTCATCGACGAGATGGT
>JBDHYM010000034.1:0-21326 GCA_039811405.1 Flavihumibacter sp.
GACGCGAAATCGTGCTGGTACTTTCGCAACGACCACAGGTTTGCCTGCGGATAAATGATCGCTGTTCCGGGCTGGTCTTGCTTCAGCTTTTCGAGGTCGTGCAGGCCCTTGTCTGTCAGCCGGGGCCAATCGACAAATTTATAAGTTGGTTTTTCAATGTGATCGTACACTGTAGCCACCCCTTCGATAAACCGCTGGCTGTATTTCGCCGGCTCGTGTATGCCCGGAACACCGGGCTGCAGCAATAACCAGGTATTGCTTACCAGCAAAGTGCCGGCTTTTCGCACCGCACTCCGGCCGGTGGGTGTGGTAAAGCCAAAACGATCGAAGCCTGCATCCTGCGGCGGTTGCGGTACGCCCAGGCAACCTTCCGGCTGCTGTACCGTATTGAGCAGAATGGCGCCTGTTTGGGTAAAATAAGGATTCAGCGAGCTGAAATCCACGTATTGAAACAGGGTCGCTTTCAGTATCGACGGGTCTCCCATAAATACAAACTGGTTCCGGTCAACAATAGCGGCAGAGTCGCGGTCGTTGCCCGCAGTATGATAGGTATAAGACCCTGGTGTGCTGTTCAGGTAAAAAACAAAGCCTTTCCCGTACCTGCGTGCATATGACAGTTCGGGGCTGCCCTGTGCGAACAAAGCGGCAGGAACAGATTTGCCGGCGGCCACCTGCAACTCTATGCGGGCGTTGATGAGTCCCGGCTCTTTTTTTGACGCCGTCACGATCAACTGGTAACCACCCCAATCGCGTTTCCCGCTGATCTTCATCACGGCTTCATTGCTGTTTTCGGTACAATGCAGGGCTAACGACCGGCTGGTATTGAAAACGTCGAGCGCCTGGTCGCCGCCGCCCGGATGCAACCGGAAATAACGCGCCGTGTCCACCTTCTCCGCTTCCCGGCGATACACAGCGATATAATTCATTCCTTTTTTATAGGAAAGTACAAATGGGCCCGACGATACCCTGCAGGCATTGCCGTTATGGAAAATGATGCCCGCCCCGTCTCCCGGCGGCACTGAATAACCGGCGAATGGCATAAGCCAGGCGGCCAACACCAGCACCGGCCAATAAAAATTTATTTTTTTCATTTCTTACAATTGAACGCCGACCTGTTTCAAGTGAACGCGAAAATCATCGTCGTATCCGTAAATGAGATAGTCTTCTCCCGCAGATACAATGGCTTTTATGCCGTTGAAATTGCCCGGCACCGGTAGCAGGAAGCTTTCATAGCCCGCCACAAAACTTTGACCGGCATCGAGGTAAAGCATAACCGGCTCATTCATTATGTGTGCAGGCCCCTGTACCAACCTGTCATAAGAAAGATGCAGGGGTGCCGTACAGAACTCCAATCCCACCGCTTTCAGCCCGTTGTCGCCGGCCGATACCCAGATATGTATCCAGGGAAAACTGCAACGTTTCCATATATAACCGATCAGCAGCCTGCAATCGGGAGAATAAGCCGTGAGCCAGCCAACGGACGATGCTGCATCCACCCTGAAACTGAATATCCCGTTGCCGGTGGCCGCAAGATTATGAAGATCTGCAACAGACCCGTCGGCAGCATATACCTGGGGCCACAACAGCATTTCGCCGGGTATCGCATAGTTACCTGTTTGCGTAAAGCCGGCTGTGCCATTGCTGTCGATCCTCGTCGCAGCACTTAAAAAAGGAGGCGCCAGGGTGGGATGCTGCACCATATTAAACAGGCGCCCCGTGGAACGGATATTAGTAACCCGGTCTGTCACCGCATACGACGCGGCATGCCGGCTCATGCAAACTGTTTTTTCGGCCCTGAGACCTTCGTATTCACTTACGGCGCTGATCTGCAATTGGCCGTCGTTCTGCCGGTCTGCCGTCCATAACCGGCTGCACAGGTCTCCATGATTTGCTATACCGGCCCTGATCTCTCCTGCCGACGGAACACCCCACCGGCCGATGCCCGAAAAATGTCCCTCGTAACAAGCGGTATTCGGATTAACGGTATTATAATCTTCTTCCCGGCACCGGTAACTCAGCGGATTGAACGAAGATCCGTTCATCCGGAAATCGTTGATGCACGCGCCTGTGCGGCCAATGCGCAACGAGGCGAAATCATTCTTCAGCAACCAAACATCTTCACGATCGCTCATGGCCGGTCATTCTTACCGGGCGAATTGGCCAGGCAGGTATAATATTCGCTGCCGCCATAATAGAACCACCATTTATTATCGTGAAAAGTCAGGCCGTTGAAGAATATACAATCCGCAAAAGAAGATATCAGCTTGTGCGGCGCTTCGGTGGTAAAACCGTGTTCATACGGGCGGGTGGAGTCGGCCGCCAGCACGGGCTGCGGCAGGTAAGCCAACGGTTGTTCGGGGTTCTTTTTTGAGAACAGCACTTCACCGATGGCATAAAAATGCCCCGTATGATTGCCTCCTGTAAACAACACAATATCGTCGGGGCGGCCGGGATCATGATCGGCCAGCGCAAAGCAGCCTTCGCCGCCGGGGAATTTTCCCTCCATATCTTTCGATGTCCAGTGCAGCATATCATCTGAATAGGCCACCAGCCCTTCGTTCAGGTACATTATAAACTTACCGTTTACCCGAACGGCCTCGTTGTTCCCGTTTTGCAGCACCACCCCGTTCCGGTGTGTTCGTTTGGCACCCGGAAAAACAATACCCTTTTTCTCCCAGTTCACCAGGTCTTTCGAGGTTGCCAGGAAAGTGCCGTTCACTTTATAATCGGAGGTGTTGGGCCAGTACCACTGGTTGCAGAAAAGATAATAGGTGTCTCCGTGCCTGGCGATATTGACGTCTTCATAGCTGTAGGCAGTGTCGGCGCCCTTGCGGAAAAACGGGCTGTGTACGGTATCTTTTTCAAAATGAATACCGTCTTTGCTGGTCGCCACCCCGATATCGCAGATATAGTCGATCGGCGTTTTCTGCACTACATCAATAGGCTGTTCACCCCGGTAAACATAATAGAAGATGCCGTCTTTAACCGCGATCGATCCGTTGTGCACGCCACCGCCAAAGCGGCCTTTGTCCCACGCGCCGGGCGAGGGCGCCAATATCGGATTATCACCGTATTTCTCTATCGGCCCGATGGCCCAGGGATATTCCCCGAACAGATCCGTTGACTTCTTCAGGTCTTTTGGGAAATCACCCCACCATCTTTCCGTTGAATACGAATAATTATGATAAGCTTTCTCGTTATCGATATTGGGGAATTGCCATTCAAACTGGCCTTCCTGGTCTTTAAACTCGGTGATTTTGTCTTTAGTGTTTTCTTTACACGATACGGCGAACAACAATGTCGCATAGAAAATCAGGTTCCTGGCAGGCATCATTACATTAAATTTAAGTTCGTATATACATTTACGTTAGATATCATATCATCTCCCGGTCCAAGGGTCAACAACCCTGTTTGGGCAAAATATATTGTCCGGGGCGCACAGCAATCCCCCATCGCATGCCATGCATTTTTTTTCTGATCAACGGTTAAAAATACCACTGTATATCACTATTGTTTTTTCCCCTTTTTGTTATATTTCTAACCTATTTTATCAAAAAGCGCTATCCGTTCGCCTGCATGCTAAAAAGCAAACGGATAAAACAACCGTATCCTGCCAATCAATTCCTTTAAACTGTATTATCATGAAGTCTCTACCCAGTATGCTTTGTATGTTCCTTGTAGCTGTATGCTTCAGTACAGTTGCGCTCTGCCAGCGTGCCGTACCGCAGCAATCGATCAGGCTGGTCGAATACATGCCTGACCGGCCTTTTCCCTACAAGATGAAAAATTGGAAATACCTCGCCCTCCGGCAGGACTCGCTTTTTTTTGATTTCTCGGCAAAAGGTCCATTCCTGCCCCTGATCAGGTGGGATGACAACAACACCAATTTTCCCATTCGCTCTTTCCGCCTGCCCAGTTACGTGGGGTCAACGCGCTTCAATGACCGGCAATACGAATCGCTGCCGGCCATCGGCTCGGTACTGGGCGCCACACTGGCAGGCATCGACAAGAGTCGCCAAAACGGGAATGACTTTGTTACGATGTGCAAACAGTTTTTCAACCGTGCAAACGGTGTAAACATGGTGATGAATACACCCGACCGGAAACCGGGCAGCACATTCTGGTACGAAATATGGCCGGGTATGTCGTTCAATATGCTGTCGGACCTCTATCCTGATAACAGCGACCTGTCGGCATTAATGAAACAGAATGCCGAAAACTGGCTGCCGGTGATAGAAGGTTTGTCAAAAGGACGACCTTACCCGGATTTTAATTTCACGTCTTATAACTTTTCTGCGGGAAAAGGGTTTTACAATGGCCGCTGGCGGGAGCCCGATGCAGCGGCGGGGCTCGCCTGGCTCGAGTTTACCGCCTGGAAGCGGTTCGGCGATGGTAAATTCCTGGATGCCGCCACAAAGTCGATGGAATTCCTGCAGCAACGTCCCGCCGCCGAAGGCGTATTCTACGAAATAATGATGCCCTACGGCGCCTACCTGGCGGTGCGTATGAATGCGGAGATGGGAACTGCATTCGACGAACTTAAAATGCTGAACTGGTGCTTCGACGGCGACAATACCGACCGCGACGGCTGGGGCGTAATGGCAGAACGGTGGGGTGCATATGATGTGCACGGGCTCGTCGGTCAAAAGAAGTGGGAGCAATATGCTTTTGCGATGAACACCTACTCACAGGCGGCCGCGCTGGTGCCTATTGTAAAATACAATCCGGCGTATGCCGCTTCCGTCGGGAAATGGATGCTGAACCTGGCAAACGCCAGCCGCCTTTTTTACGCCGACGAGCATCCGCGCAACCGGCAAAGCAGTGCTGTTTGGGAAGGCGACCCCGCGCACGTGATCAGCTATGAAGGCCTGCGTAAAGACCTGGATCATAATAACCATTTCCAGGTTTTCAAAGGCGTATTGGCCGACGAAGGCCCGTACGCGATCGGCGACCAGGTGAAACAGGGCAGCTCGTTTACCGATATCTGCCTGTACGGATCGGCCTGGGTGGGTATGCTGGCGTCGATCGTTGACACCACCGACCAGGAAATGATCCTGCGTCTCGACTGCAACGCCACCGACTTTTTCGGCAGCCGCCGTTTTCCCACCTACCTGTATTACAATCCTTTTCCCGAAACCAAACAGGTCAGCTATGACGCGGGTGATAAACCGGTGAAACTGTACGACCTCGTAAACCGAAGGTTTTTGCCACAGGCTTATACAAGAAAGGTCACCATCGACATTCCTGCGCGCGAAGCGCGGTTACTGGTAACAGTTCCGGCCGACAGCAAGCCGGTGATGAAAAAGAATAAATTGTATGTCGGCGACCAGGTAATCGATTTCAGGGCCCGGTAAAATGTATGGCTGGCCAACAGGCTGACCCTTTTGCTCTTCCGTCGGAGATCACCTATATTTAGCATAAAGACTCCGGCCTAATCATGCGACTTTCTGGAACCGTCATCATACTCTTATGTATCATCATACAAGCAGGCTGCAATTCTATCAGGCAACCAGCAAACGGCATTGAAGGCACCTGGCAAAGTTTGACGCAGGGAGACGTCTCTCTGCAACTCCGGTTGAAACCCGACAATCGCTTTCAGGTAACACTCAACCGGACCGGGCAGGTACATAATAACCTGGGCTGGTATCATGTTGAGGGCGACCGGTTTATAATAAGGGACTCCATTGATTACCCGCTTCCCGTATGCAATTTAACCGATACCGGCAGGTACACATTCAGGTTAGCCGGCGACACCTTGCGGTTTACCCTGGTAAACGACCAATGCGATCGCAGGGCCGGCGCCTTACAACAGAATACATTTGTAAGAAGGGATTGATTCGGCCACAGCTGCGCTTAATCACCTGTCGAACCATTTCTTAAATGCCGGCGCCTTATCGCGGCTGATATCGATTTCGGCTTTCAACGGCGGCTTCAGTTTTAATGTCAGTTTCTGGTTTTCATGAAGCCGGATGCTGCTGATCGCATCTATGTTTACAATATATTGCCTGTTGGCCCGATAGAATTTTTTGGGGTCTACCAATTCCTCGATCTCCTCGAGCGAGTTGTAGTCGAGTATAAACCGGTCGCCACCCAGGGTGTATAAATGATGCAGGGTTTCTTTGGCAAAGAAAGCGATGTCGTTTGTGTTTACAGGAACCCACTGCTGGCGGAGGCTGACGATAAACTTCTCCTTGTAAACGGCGCCGATATTACCGGGAGCAGAAGACAATGCCTCCATCAAACGCAACATGTTTTCTGAAGACACGGGCGGACCTGCCTGCAAGCGCCGGCTCTTCCCGATGGCATTTTTCAGCTCGGTTTCAGAAACCGGCTTTAACAGGTAATCGATCCCGTTCACCTTAAATGCCCTGATCGCGTATTCATTGTAGGCTGTTGTAAATATAACGGGGCATTGCAGCGAAAACTGGTCGAACAGACTGAAACTGACACCGTCGCCCAATTGAATATCCATAAAAAGAATATCCGGCTCTGCATTCTCCATCAGCCATTTCCTGGCTGTTCGCAGGCTGGGCAAAACAGCTTCGATCCGGATATCGTCTGCTACCGCGGCGATCTTCGCCTCCAGCTCCTGGGCAACCAACAACTCGTCTTCTATAATTACTGCTTTCATATTACACCTTGTACGCTTTTATATCAGGGGAATCGCAACTATAAAACGTTCTTCTGTTTCTGTCACCTCAATTGTTTTATCAGACAGATAACTATACAGTGCCCGAAGACTGGCCAGCCCCTTCCGGTTGCTGGTTTCAACGAAGGGCTTTTTGTTCAGGTTGTTTTCTATCACCACCTGGGCCAGCTCGCTGGTATAGACAGTAATCGTTAGCGGCTCTTCTTCTGTGACTACATTGTGCTTCAGGGCATTTTCAATCATGTTTTGGAGGGTAACCGCCGGCAGCTTCAGGTGAAGATGCTCCTCCTTAATGTGAAAGCTTACCTGTAATGCATGCCTGAAGCGGGTTTTCTGAAGCAGGACATATACTTCGCAGAAACGAATTTCTTCCGACAGCGAAACCAGTTCTTTGTCGCGGCTGTTCAGTATATAACGATACGTATTACTAAGGCCATCGAGAAACTCGCCGGCCAACTTCTGGTTGACGCGAATAAGGCTGCTCAAAGAGGTTAGTGAATTGAACAGGAAATGCGGATTCAACTGTTGCCGGAGATTCTCATACATGATCATCGCCTTTTCTTTTTCTAGCAGGTTTGTTCTTGCCTGCAACCGGAACAAGCGTCGCTGGTGACCGAGACGGATCATATACACCAGGTAAACAGCCGCCAGCAGAAGAGTGACGGCCAATATCCGGAAAGTGGCGGATTTGTAAAAATAACCGGCCGCCTGTAAGGGAATAGCAATGGTTTCGCTGTCGTGCTGATGGATACCGCCAATGGCCCGCACTTTAAATATATAATTACCGGGCTGAAGGTTTGCGTACCCCGCGTAACGGTTATAGGCATTCGTCCAGCCTGTGTCCAGGCCTTCGAGCATATACGCATACTGTTGTTGGCCGGAATTATTGAAATTGATGCTGGCAAATTCGAAAGAAAACCTGTTTTCCGAGGGTTCAAGATACACAAAGCCTTTTTTCGCCAGTTCATTGGTATAATTTCGTTGCTGGCCGTTTACTGCAAACGAGGTAACCAGGATCGGCGTTGGCGTTTGAATACCGGCGATCTGCACAGGATCAAAAGGATAATACCCTGTCATCGTGCTCAATGCCATTTTGCCGTTGTCCAGCGCCTGGAGGCGCTCGCCGATGCCGGGGTTTTGCAATCCGTCGTTAAAGCCATAGTTGGTCACTACGCCGGTGCAGGGATTGAGCCTGGATAACGATGTTTGTGTAATGCCCCAGATGCTGCCGTCGCCGGCCATGGCAATACTTTTGACGATCTCGGATGCAATGCCGTCTTCTGAAGTATAGGCCGCTTTCAAAACCAGGTCACCGTTCTCCCATTTGTATAACATCAGCCCCGCATCGCTGCCCACCCACAGCGTATCTTCTCTCCCCCTGGCAATATCATATACTGTATTGATATTTACATCTTTTTCCGGGAAATAGGTCAGGTACGATCTCACTCGTCCGCTTTGCTCATCGATGCTGCCCAAAAAGCCGTTTGCGCCGCCTAACCAAATTTTTCCTTTCCCGTCGTGCAGCAAACTGCGGATATACTGCGTGGGAATTAACTCATCCTGTGCACGGCTTTCAGGCGTATAATGCCGGGTAAATACATTACTTCCCTTATCATACAAAAAAACGCCGTTTCTCAGGCTGGAAATCCATAGTCGGCCGTCGCTGCCGCCCTGCATGCGAAAAAGATAATTGCTTTTGCCGTTGGTTAGCAAAGCGGGCTGTGCACGTTTCTTCAATTGCATGGATTGTACATCCAGATAATAAATATAGTCGCGCGTCAACACCCATATCGTACCATCGGAATCTTCCAATATATCCGTTACCAGCAAGCCGGTTTCCTCGCCGGGGAGGGTTTGGAATGCCAGCACCTGTTCCTTTCTCGTCAGCTTGTCTTTTACATAGAGTCCGTCGCAATACGCCGTGCCCAATAATAGCAGTCGGTCATTTTCGAAGAATGTGTTCACATTGTGAAAGCGGCCGTTGGTTCGCAAAACGGCAGGGAGCCTGCTCAGCAAAAACCGCGGCGAGCTTTTCCGGATCTTAACCAGCCCATTGTCGCTCGTAATCCAAACATTCCCGGTTTTGTCTGTATAGATCGATTTATAGTCGCCGGCTCCCAGCAGACCGTTTTCGGTTGAAAAACTGAATGTCTCCGACGCCGTATTGAAATAGCCCAGGCCGCGATCATTGGAAATAAAGAGAATGGAATCGCCATTGCCGGTTTGAATATCGTTGATGATGTTTTCTGTAGGCGAGAGTGGCGCAAACAGAAAATGGTTCCACTGACCTGTTACCAGGTCATAGCCGGCCAGGCCGCCCGTCCAGGCGCCCATCCATAGCTTGTTGTCTTTCCGGCCGATACACAGGTAATATTCCCGGTCGCGGGTTTCTCCTTTCATCGGAAGCCGTCTATGCGGGGTCATTGTGCCTGATAACGGGTTGAATTCATATAATCCGGCCGCCGTCGCCAGCCAAAGTTTCCCTGCTTCGTCTTCATAGGCGGCATACACTGTATTATACATCTTATCCCGGGCCGAGGTCAGCGGCGCCCCCTTTTCATCCACGAGGTTATATTGCAACTGCCTGCCTGTATGCTTATCGAGTTTATACAGCCCGTTTTCTGCAGTACCGATCCACACACCGGTGTTCCTCCCGACAAACAGCATCGTTACCTCCGGCGCTTTCACGTGACCGGTATCGGAACCCAGCTTCAACGGATAATGACGAAAAACCCCTGTTGAAATATTATAGCAGCTAACCCCGCCACGCAGGTAACCTATCCATATATCGCCGAACCTGTCTTCCAACAATTTTGTAATGAAATTTCCCCGCAGTGAATTCGGGTCAGCACTGTTTTTCCGGAAAGACTTGAATGTATACCCGTCGTAAAGATTCAATCCGCCGGGGGTGCCGATCCAAAGCAGGCCCCGGCTGTCTTGCAACACACACCTGATGATGCTACTGCTAAGCCCGTCTGCCTCTGTATATACGGTAGCCCTCCGGTCTGCCTGTTGCGCCGTGGTAAGCAAGGGTGCAAGCAGGATTACCACGCCGAAAACGACAGCCCTTTTTATATGCTTTGAAGGTTGAAATGAATACATATTGCCAAGCGGTGTAAAAATAAAGAAGTACCCGCCACACACAACTTTATGTTACCGAAGCGGGGGAAATACCTGCTAAGCCGTTTGGCATATACCCCGTCACGACTCGGCGCTATATAACCTCGCCTCAGCATCCTAATTCTACGGTTAAGTCAACAATAGTTGATCGCCGTAAAAAGCAAAAATAATTTTGATCCATAAATACAAAACAAACAAATTAAAAACTCGGCAATGAAAAAGTTTTCGACACTACCAGGTAAGGTTAAAATGATAACCAGGATGCTTTTACTGGCATGCGTTATAATGGTAATGCATAGCTGTAAAAAGGAAAAAACACCCGTCGGGAGTTTCATATTCTATACTTTCCTGGAAAGCAATAAATACGATGCCATAAAGATTTTTGTTGACGGAAAGGAATCCGGCACAATTACATTATCGCATATAGAGAGGCCCGACTGCGGCACGCCGACGGGCATCAATGTCGTAAATGTAAAGCTGCCTGCCGGCAAGCACTCCTGGTACGCCAAACAATTCAAAAACGGAAAAGAAATTGACGAGTGGACCGAAAGAGACGATACGATAAAAGACGGAGAATGCACTTTTATCAAGTTAACCGAGTAACGCTCGCTCATTTAACTACGGACGGTACAGTTTCTCTATCCCGGCTGCGAAGGCAGTCGGGATTTTTCAGCATAGATTGGTTTCAAACAGCTACCGCGGCTTGCTGTTCCGCCAGCCTTTTTTGAGCTGGTCAGCCAGTTCTTTTACCAGTTTTTTATTGGTACGGTCTTCTGCAATATTGACATTCTCTTCCGGATCGTCGCGGTGATCGTAGAGCTCGCGTGCGAGGAAATTGCCCGGCTTTTTTGCTTCCTTGTCCCACTGGTACCATTCAACATACCGGTACCTGTCTGTACGAATGGTGTAACCCATTCTTTCTTCCTGGCGGTATTCCGGCGGGCCAAACCTGCCCAGCAGGAACTGGCTGTAAGCGGCTGTTTTCCATCTCTTTTCCGGATCTGCCAGCAAAGGGACCATGCTGGTACCCTGCAGGTAAGCAGGCAGGTTAATACCAGCCATTTCACACAAGGTTGGAAAAATATCGACAAACTCGGTTAGCGCTTCACTTTTACGTCCCTTTGCGTGTACACCCGCCCCGCTGATGATCAGGGGAACCCGGGTGTCGATTTCATAATTCGACATCTTGGCCCAGCTATTGTGCTCACCCAGCTTCCAGCCATGATCGCCCCATAATACTACGATGGTGTTTTCAGCGAGCCCTGTTTCTTCCAAAGCCTGCAGCAACCGGCCGATCTGCGCATCCACGTACGATACGCAGGCATAATAGGCATGTAGCAAGCCACGCTGCTTTTCGGCATCATAAGGCGGTCCGGCCGGCTTTGGCAGGTCTTTCCTGTCAATGTAGCTTCTCATTTCCGCATCGCCATGTACAGCGAAAGCCGGACTTCCCCTGGGCACGAACTGATTTTTTGCCAGCGGAATATCGGCCGGATTGTACAGGTCCCAATATTTTTTGGGGGCGTTGAAAGGCAGATGCGGTTTGTAATATCCAACCGACAAAAAGAAAGGCTCGCCTTTGTCTTTCAGTTCCTGCAGCTTTCTCACCGCCAGGGTGGTTTGGGCGCCGTCATAATAGGCATCGTCGGGAACATTGGCCATTTCGGTAGAACTGGCTTTTGTATAAATGAACCCGTACCTGTCAAATATAGCCTTCCCGTTTTTCAGGAAGTTCAGCTCTCTTTCTTTCTGGATAATCTGGTTATCTATCAGCCTGTACACCGCATCCGGATCTTCCGGAAACCCGTCGGCATGTATTTCTTCGCTCCACGACCTGGCATCGGGAAATATATTATGAAAGGTCTTACCGAGGCCAACAGTATAATACCCGTTGCTTTTAAAGAGCTGCGGCAACGTAACTATATCGGGCAGGTTATTACGCAGGTCTGTTTGCAGATCCCATACCTGTGTGGAGTCGGGTCGCAGTCCGGTCAGCAGGCTGGCCCGCGACGGATTACAAACGGCCTGCTGGCAATAGGCCCTATTGAACACCACGCCATTGGCCGCCAGCCTGTCCATATTCGGCGTTTTTATAACGCTGTTTCCGTAACAACCCATTTCAGGCCGCAGGTCGTCGATAGGAATAAACAGTATATTCGGTCTGCTCTTGTTCTTACCGGTTATCGCTCCCCGGGCCGCCCCCGGCATTTTGCCGTTCGGTCTGTTCACAAAACCGATCAGCAGAAAAGCGACGGCTATACCCAGGGCTACCCCTGTCAGCTTCAGCCCTGTACTGGTTTTGGCTCGCATTGTTTTTTCTTATGCGTTTTTAATAAAATGGTTATTTCGCAGGCAATTTATTCTTTATGCCGGTCCATCCCTGCTGTCGTTGGGTCGATAACTCTTCTATAAGTGCCCGGCTTTCCGGGTAGACCGCTATGTTGAAATTCTCCTGCGGGTCGTTTTGCAGATCGTACAGTTCACGGGTTACCAGCGACCCGGGTTCATTCTTCTTTTTGTCCCAATAATACCATTCTACCAGGTGATGGTTTTTCGTCACCATAGAATAACCCATGAAGTGATTTTTCCTGATGTCGATCCCTTCGCCGGCCGGTCGGAGGAATTGGTTGAAGACAGCCTGTTTCCAGGCCAGGCCGGTTTCGTTGAGCAAAGGCTTAAAGCTCGCGCCTTGCAAATACGCGGGTGTTTCAATACCCGCCAGGTCGCACAAGGTAGGATAGAGATCGACCAACTCCACCAGCTCGGTGTTCCGAGCGCCGGCGTTTTTCATACCCGGTGCGTACACCACCAGCGGTACGCGGGTATCGTTCAGGAAATTGGTCTGCTTGCCCCAGGCATTGTGCTCACCGAGTTTCCATCCATGGTCGCCCCACAATACAATGATCGTGTTATCCATCAATTGCTGCTTCTCCAACGCATCGACTACCCGACCGATGCACGCGTCGACATAGCTCACCGACGCATAGTAACCCCGCTTGAGCACCCGTGCCACACTGTCGGGCATCCGGAAATAGGCAGGCGGCTTCACATATTCCAGGTCGTAGCAGCCATTCATCTCCCGCTGATTGTACAGCGCCATGCTGGGCGCATTGAACGGAATGAAATTATTTTCTGCCATCGGTATCTGCTGCGGGTCATACAGGTTCCAGTACTTTTTGGGCGCCACAAAGGGTAAATGCGGCCTGAAATAACCGAGCGCCAGGAAAAAAGGTTCTTTCCGCTTTTTAATCCGTTCGAGGGTTTCCAGGGCGAGTACGGTTTGGGCGCCGTCGTACAAGGAGTCGTCGGGGCAATCGGCTACTTCCACCGCGCGACCATAGGCCCAGCCATCGGCATACTGCTTCGGGTTTTTGGCCAGCCTTTGCAATCGTTTTTCAGCCAGTTCGGCTTTTATGCCGGCATCGTAATAAAAAGACTCGGCATCGCGACCCACCATATCGGCGGTACGGTATGCTGCCGGCCGCAGGTCAGGTTCGTCAAAAGACACCGAATCGGGCATGTGGTTATGAAATATTTTGCCGATAGAAACAGTGTGGTAGCCGGATTTTTTAAACTGCTGCGGAATGGTTACCACATCGGGCAGGTTCTTGCGAAATTCCTCTCCCAATACCCATACATGATTGGAATCGGGACGGAGGCCGGTCATTACACTCGCCCGCGATGGAGCGCATACCGCTACCTGGCAATAAGCGTTCGTAAAAGTCATCCCCCTCCTGGCAAGCCGGTCAATATTCGGCGTTTGAATTACCGGCGTTCCATAAACGCCCAGTTCCGGGCGCAGGTCGTCCACCACAATAAAAACAACATTCGGCTTGCTTTTCTTTGACTGCGCCAGTACGCTGAACGGGAAAAAACAACATGCGGCCGCGCAGATGAAGACGATTTTCTGACACCGGTACATAAGCAGTTTTGATGGTCTGCACAATTTTACACAAAAAAGGGGATATGCAGGATGACAGCGGTTTTCTAATTTACAACGTTTCTGTTTTTGGAAAGGAACTCGCCATCCATCCAATGCTCAACCGTTCAAAAAGTATGATGCCTGCGACGCAAGCGACGGTTGGAGAGAAAACGAAAGCAGTTCAAAAGCCCACCTCGACAGGGCATAGAAGCGCCGGGGAACAGCGCTTGCAGGAGCAATCTCAACTATATAAAAAAACTCACTAAGACCTTCATGGTCGTATGTGATTTTACATTCAGAGGTGCCAAGGCGATAAGAAACCATCTCATATTTCCACATCCAAGAACAATAAGTCATTTATCTAAAGAATGCTTAAAAAGGCGATTACAAATGAGTTCACCTTAGCGCTGTATAACTGACCTCAAAGATAATTACGGTTTCCTTTTTCAAATAATAGAAAGCGATGAGTACCTGCCTGATATTATAAATTTGGAAGGTGACGGTGTATCCGTTCAAGCATTACCTCAAAATCTGGTTGCCCTTCATAGTACAAGGCCTCCGTTCGCCGAAACCGCTCTCTGAAATAAGCCAGACGGTTTCTGTCTCTAAAATTAAACGCATCATTTTCAGCTAGCGGTGTAGCCTGTTCCGCCAGATTAAAACGCCTGGCCTTATGCTCCAGATAAGCATCGGTACCAATGAAGTCTATTACGGCCTGCTCTCCTAACAATTCATAGACATCATAATATTGACGCAAAAAATTCTGGTTTTCGCGACCTGTCGACTGCTCCTGTGCGAACTTACGGATAATAGCCTGAAGCTTTTCTACAAAAGTATATTCCGAAAGGTAGCATTTAATGCCCATTGCCCGGTTGTCCGTCACATCAATCTTGGCATCTGCCGCACGGTCAAAGGTCCAGGCACTCATGTCAACCGGCCGATTGGGCGATACCGTATCAAAACCAACCTCCAGCAAAATGCCATCCTTAACGCCTGCTACCTTATCGGTAAGTACAGGGTAAAGCAACCGAATACCGCCACTGAAATACTTTGACGTGTCGTCAAATTCTACGTCCCGAAAAACTTCGATTATCCCCGGTATTTTCAAATGATCGGCCAGCCAGTCATAGTAATCTTTGCGCGATTGAATGTGC
Organism: Flavihumibacter sp.; assembly: GCA_039811405.1. Lineage (GTDB taxonomy): Bacteria > Bacteroidota > Bacteroidia > Chitinophagales > Chitinophagaceae > Flavihumibacter. Next base: position 14,846 of record JBDHYM010000034.1, read on the forward strand.
GCTTCCTTAGTTTGGTTTCTACCTGCATATACAGGCTTCTCGAAGCTTTCGGGTGGATGGATCAGAATGTCGATATCTTCAGAAAACCTGCCAATAATTTTAAATCCTTTGGAAAGCGAGGTTCCGCCTTTCAACTCAAAATCAAACCCTGCTTGCTGCAAACCGAATAACACATGCATAATCCAGTAGTCCTTTTCGACCAGATACGGAAGTGTAGGCCGGGGCATTTCATTGGCCGTTACCTGGATCAGTTCAGGAAAATCTTTCCTTTCATGTAAATAGCCTGCCATCCCTTCTTTTTCTTTTAAACTGTACCCAACAGACGCTTGGTTTTTGCACTACCATAGCGCTCCACCGTCTTTTTAAATTTAGCATGATCCATCCCCGCTGCTCTATTCCGCACTTTGTCCAATACCTGATCGGCATCTTCTGCCAATTGATTCAGATTGTTCACCAAATCAACCATAAGGTATTCTACTGTTGCCTTTCTGGGGAAAGCAGCTTTATCGACAAAATGAAATTCGCGGTTGCCCAGCCGTACCGCTCCTTTACGTTTATGATTGTAAACAATCGCCTTGTTGTACAATTGGGTTGTTCCCACGCCCAGACCATTGTACTGGTTAGGCGAGGTGATCAAAAAGTTATCGTCCTTAAGAAATTTGCGGATCAGCTTTTTCTCATCCGGCGGAAGCTTACCGAAAACAGACAGCTTCGGATAATGATAAAGGCCTCCGCGGAGTTTTACCAATTCTCCTTCCTGAACCAACATAGCCAAATCCCGGTCTATTGCCGAAGAATAGCGTGCCAGGTCTTCGCGGCGGTAAACTTCGCCACGGCACAATTGAGACTTTAAACCATTTCTTTTTTTCATCATGAAATCCGCTAACAACAAAGTTAATAATTCCACTTTACAATGCAAGATATTTTCCGAATATTTCATGCAAATAATTAAAATAAATCATTCATAATGTATTAGTTATAAAAATATTTTAAGAATTATCTTACAAAAATTATTCAGTTCATCGGCATAAACATTTTCAATTTAGCCCGATCTATTCCCGTTACCTTCTACCGCACATTGCCCGATACGTGGCCGGCATCTTCTCTCTACACATCCTTTCCGTTTTAATATACTTTTGAGGGTAGGCGATTGTTATTCAAAGGGCTCCATTGAAAGAAAGAGACATTGTTGGTTCGATATTCGCCAAAAAAATGAGTTTTGAGAAAAACGTACTTCGAACCGGGCCAGCGAACGAAGTCCCCCAACATTGTCTACTTGATAAACAATAAGTAGATACAAATAAAAAAGGACAAAATAGCATAAAAACTATTTTGTCCAGTAAGGTGGAGCTGGGGGGAGTCGAACCCCCGTCCAAACATATTCGCCGAACGCTTTCTACATGTTTATTGGATGATTATTTGTCGGGAAATAACAGGACAACCACAAACCGATCATTTCCTTAGCTGGATGGTCTTAAGCAACGGTCACAGCCTTCCGTTGCAGCAGCCTGTGTTTTGTTTTGAGTCGGCGGCGGAGCCTGGTAACAGACCAACCTGCTCAACGCGGCCCGAATGACTACTTAATCACTGATTAGGCAGCCATGGCATACTGAGTATTGCCATTTGAAGTTTGAATATTCAGATTAAGGTGCTAATTATCCAACGCACCACATGCTTACACGCTCAAAGAACTACGCTGTCGAAACCAGTACAACCCCGATTTTAGCAATGGCAAATATACGAAATTGTTTAGTTTCAGTGCATGGAAAGGATGGAACCCGCTGCCTTCTACCGGCAGTTTATCAGTACCCGCAGTGCCCGGAAAGACCGTCTCACCACGCAAAAAAAACAGTTCGGCTGGTGGCGGCTGTTTTGCTTTGCAGCGGGCGCCGGCCTTTTATATTTTCTATGGCCTCTTCCGCTCGTGCCGGCGCTGCTGGTCATTGCCGCTTTTACGGCTGCATTCCTCTTCCTCGTCAGCCGCTCGGCAACCATACAACAGGAGCTCAGTCAAACGGAACGCGAGCTGCGCATAGCCGCCGAAGAAGACGATATCGCCGCTCACCGCTTTCAGCATCGGTTCGACGGGTCGGCCTACCTGCCAGCTTCGCACCCGTACGCGCACGATCTCGACATATTCGGTAAATCATCCCTGTACCAATACCTGCACAGAACCAGCAGCGGACCCGGTCGTGAAACCTTTGCCCAATGGCTGCTGGCGCCGGCCGCCGACCCCGTCATTTTACAACGGCAGGAGGCGGCAAGCGAAACCGCCGCCAACCCCGCCTGGAGCATCGGCTTCCAGGCCACCGGTGACGCAGAGAAGCTGGAAAGCGAAACAGCGTTTACACTTGATCGTTGGTTACAAGAGCCGGCACAATTCAACAAACCTGCCTGGAGAATCGTGGCCATCGTTGTTCCGGCCATAACCGTCGGCACGCTGCTGCTCTATATCTTCGACCTGCTCTCCACACCGCGCTTTCTCGCATTCACCATCCTGTTCCTGCTGGTGGCTTTCGCCATTACCCGCAAAGTGCAACCCGCCTATGTTATGCTTAACAAGGCAGTGTCGCAACTGAATACGCTGAGCTCGGTGCTGGCCTGCCTGGAAAGCAGCGGTTTCAGCAACGGTAGCTGGCAGGGTATCCTGGAGAGGATCGCCGTGGCCGAAAACAAACTGCCTGCTTCCAAACGCATCAGGCAGCTACGGCAGATTCTCGACCGGTTCGACATCCGGCTGAACCCGCTGGTATTTATACCGCTGAATACCTTCCTGCTGTGGGACCTCCAGGTGATCCTGCAACTGGAAAAATGGCGCCGCGAGCAACAATCGTCGGTGCACGACTGGTTCCGCGTTATCGGCGAAGCCGAAGCGCTCAACAGCCTGGCACGTGCGGCGTTCAACCATCCCGGGTGGACCACCCCCACCCTCTCCGGCCTTCCCGGCCATTTCGAGACAAAAGCGCTGCTCCATCCATTGATTCCCGCCCGCCAGGCAGTGGCCAATGATTTCAACACCAGCGGCCGGCCGGCCATTTCACTCATCACCGGCAGCAATATGGCGGGCAAAAGCACCTTTCTGCGCGCCGTGGGCGTGAGCCAGGTGCTGGCCATGGCCGGCAGTGTGGTTCCGGCGGCCAAACTAACGGTATCGAATAACCGAATTATGAGCAGCATGCGCATTGCCGATAACCTGGAGGAGAATACATCGACCTTTTATGCCGAGCTGAACAAGCTGAAAGGCATCATTGAAGCGGTACGGCGCCAGGAGCCGGTGCTGTTCCTGCTCGATGAAATACTGCGCGGTACCAACTCGAACGACCGGCAAACCGGTTCGCGTGCGCTGGTAGAGCAGATGGTGCGGAAGAACGGAACGGGCCTGCTGGCAACACACGACCTTACATTAACAGAGCTCGCCGCGCAATACCCCGGCCTCGTCCGCAATTATCATTTCGACGTAAACGTAAACGGCGAAGAGTTGTATTTCGATTATACGCTCAAAGACGGGGTTTGCCAAAGCATGAACGCCAGCATACTCATGAAGAAAATCGGGATCGAGATCTGAGCGTGTCGCCTGTCAGCAGGGAAGGCTCTTGAAGACAATGCGGCTCACCGGCATTTCAAAACTGCCCGGATCGGCGCCACCGATCCGGTCGAAATAGATCTTCCCTTCTTCCATGGCCTTTACCCGCAGGTAGCCGTTATTGACGCCCGAGAAACGCGCCGTGCGGCCGAAGGTAAAATCAAAAATGCGCAGGTTCATCCTGATATCACCGGGGCCCCGAACCATATCGGGCCGCAATATTTCCGCATTGTATTCTTCCAGGATGAAGATATCCGCTTCGTCGCTGATATAATAATGACCACTGTACAATCCTTCGTCCACCATCTCGCCGTTGGGATGATGTAGCGTGTACACATATTTCCAGGCATTGGGCTGCACCGGCATCCAGGCCGGATGCAGGGCTTCAAAAAACCGAAGAATGAAATGGTTCCCGCTCTTAAGCGAAATCAGGATATTCTGCATGGAGAAGGGTTTCAGCTTCCATAGGATACCCTTAAATTATAAAATTCTGCCGAATGATTTAGAAAAGATCTTTAAAAACACGGAAAATATCGAGGCCAAGTGCATAGGCCATCAACCCCAGCAGCAGCACCATGCCACCCATTTGCGCATATTCCAGGAACTTTTCCGATGGTTTGCGGCCAGATACCATTTCAATGATCGTAAAAAGCGCATGCCCGCCATCCAGTCCCGGTATCGGCAAGATATTCATCAGTGCCAGCACCAGCGAGAAGAAAGCGGTAAGGCTCCAGAACTGCATCCAGTCCCATTCGGGCGCAAACATTTTCCCGATGCTGATCACCGATCCCAGCGACTCATTGGTATTGACCTTTCCGCTGAAGATCAGCTTAAGCTGCAACCAGTATCCTTCCAGCGTTTCAATACTCTTTTTGAACCCTGCGGGGATGGCCTGGAAAAACCCGTAGTGTATTTCCCTGATCTCAAAATGGTCTTTGGCCGAAGCGGGATACAACCCGATCTGCCCGTTGGCGCCAATAGGCGCTGAAAGATGAAGCGTATCGGCGCCGCGGGCTACCTCCAGCGCTATGGTTTTGTTCTTGCTCGTTTGTACCATTTTCCTGAACTCATGGTAGAAGGGCACGGGCTGGTTATTCACCGCCAGTATCTTATCGCCCTTGCGCAGGCCAATCTTTCCGGCCACCGCCGTATCCACCACCGAATCGATGGCGACAAACGGCATCCGCATATCGATGAAATTAACCGTCTTGTAGTGAATGAGCTTCGCGGCGAAGTCATCGGGAATATGGATCGTCTGGTCTTTTCCGGCACGTTCCACCACCATGGTTTTGGCGCCGCCCAGCACTACTTTCAACGGTATCTTATTGAAGCGGTCAATGTATTCGCCGTCGACCGATTTGATCATATCGCCATCGCGCAAGCCAATGCTCTGCGCCAGCGAATCGGTAGCGATGCCATACGTGAATTTATTGGTGGGCACATACGATTCGCCCCAATACCAGAGCATGCAGGCGTAAATAAGAAAACCCAACATCAGGTTCACCGTAACCCCGCCCAGCATGATAATAAGCCGCTGCCAGGCCGGTTTGCTGCGAAACTCCCAGGGTTGGGCCGGCTGCTTCAACTGCTCTTTGTCCATGCTTTCGTCTATCATTCCCGCAATTTTCACGTAGCCGCCGAAGGGCACCCAGCCGAGCCCGTATTCGGTTTCGCCGATCTTCTTCTTAAACAGGGAAAACCAGGGGTTGAAGAACAGGTAAAACTTTTCGACCCTGCATTTGAACCAGCGTGCCGGAAGGAAATGGCCCATTTCGTGTAAAACCACGATGATGGAGAACGACAAAACGAACTGGCCGGCCTTGATGCCTGCTTCGGCCCAATTAATTGCTAACAAGGTCATAAGGCGGCAAATATCCGGTAAATTTGGCGTTAGAACTGATAATTTTTTGACAATAATACAACGGAAAACCCCGGTTGATTGTCAGGTACAAAAACGTGTGTATGAAAAAACTGGCGCTGGTTGCCCTGGTAGTGCTTCCTTTCGCTGCTTGCCTGAAAAGTGATGCCTATCAGGAAGACAATAACCAGGTATTGGTGAACATGAATTTCGTGCGGGTAAACACGCCCGCTTCAGCTACCGTGGGCGATACCCTGTTTGCCCAGGTAACCGTGACCGGTTCCAATACCTGTACGGTGTTCAAAGGTTTCAACGGCACCACCTCTGGGATCGATCAGTATGATATCCGGGCCATCGGCTCCGTGCCGAGCCCCAACAACGCCAGCGGTTGTGCCAATGCCGTCATAGCCAAAGACACATTCCTCACCATAACGCCTAAATCGCCGGCAAAACTGGTATTTCGTTTCTACAACAACGAAACCCTGTACCAGGCCGACACCGTCGTGGTGACACCATAAAAAACGGACGGCTAACTATAAATGAATCAGGGTGGCAGCAAATTCACGGGCTGCCGCATCTGATTCAAAATACTCTTCCAGCGTCGGCTGGGCAATAAAGGGGATTTTCTCCATGGTGCGCTCCACCACATCGGTCATATCCAAAAAGCCGACCCGGTTCCGCAGAAACGCATATACCGCAATTTCGTTGGCCGCATTCAATATGCAGGGGAGGTTACCGCCTTTGAAAAGCGCCTCGGTAGCCAGCACCAGGTTGCGAAAAGTCTTGATATCGGGCTCTTCGAAGGTCAGCGTATTGGGCTTCCGGAAATCATAGCGGGGAAAAGCATTGGGCAGCCGCTGTGGAAAGGCCAGCGCATATTGGATGGGCAGCTTCATATCGGGCAGGCCCATCTGGGCTTTGAGGCTGCCATCCTGGAACTGGACCATGCTGTGGATGATGCTCTGCGGATGAACCAGCACCTGCACCTGCTCGGGCTTCAGGTTGAACAGCCACCTGGCCTCGATCATTTCCAGCCCCTT
>JBDHYM010000035.1:0-21255 GCA_039811405.1 Flavihumibacter sp.
ATCAACTACCTCATCATACAGGCGCTGCGCAAATACCACCAGTATTACGGTGATGCCTACACGTTTGAGTTCCCTGCTAAATCGGGTAAGAAGCTTACGTTGAAGCAAATCGCCAACGAATTATCGAAGCGGCTGCTGAAAATATTTGAACGCAGCGAAACGGGCCAGTTCAGGTATCACCCCGCACACCAGCCCGAGTGGGCGGAAAAACATTTCTGCGAGCCACATTTATTCTACGAGTTTTTCCACGGCGACAGCGGCCAGGGGCTGGGTACCTCGCACCAGACGGGGTGGACGGCCCTGGTGGCTAACCTGCTGCTGGAAATGGACGAAGACTAGGCCGCCGGCTTTGGCTTGCGTTTCAGCACCAGCGCGCTTATCAGGGACACAACCAGCCCTACGGGCAGCACTTCCGAGTACGTGATCAGCACCACAAAGAGCGGGTTCTTATACATCTCTTTCAGGCTGGCCATCTGTTTGGTGGTAGCCTCGAACAAAGCCGGGTCGTTCCGGCAGTTGGAAAGCGCATAATCTGCGTACTTATCGATAAAGTCGGGCACGAACAGGTAGTAGTAAAACAGCCATACCACCACATACATGGTGGCACCCACCAGCGCGATGAGGGCGGCTGTTTTAAACGCACGGCCGAAACTGATATAACCGCCCAATACCTTGTTGCGATAATTCAGGGTACCGAAAAAAGTGAGCGAAAACACCACTACCATGCCGGCATAACCCACCATGTCATTCCCCTTGAACCCGGGGTTGCTGTACATCATATTGACCATTACGATCATGTTGATGCAAAGAATGGCTCCTGCAATGAGCCCGAATATCCAGACGTACTTCTTCATGTTGAATCGTTTTAATTAAAACTAGCTGCGCGGCCGGATATTCCTTTCATACCAAAGTATGAATTTGGGAGGAAGGCGGGCATTGGTACCAAAGTCGGATTTTGTCAGCGGGTGATTTTCAGGCGCTTAGCCTTTTCAATGGCACGGGCGCGGCTTTTCACGTCCATTTTGAAGAGAATATTGGATACATGTGTTTTGATGGTGCTGAGCGAAAGAAAAAGCTGTTCGGCTATCTCGGCATTGCTGTAGCCTTTCACCAGGAGCTCAAGCACTTCGTATTCGCGGGCGCTGAACTGGCATTTTCTGCGCGCTTCGTCGTCGATGCCGTCGGCCGCAACGGTGCGCACCACTTCTTTTTCGATCACAACGGTTTGCACCCGGCGGCTTATCAGCCGGCTCGCCAGCCAGCCGCCCAGCGCCGTGAACAACAGCGCCGCCAATCCCACATATATCTCAACAGCGTTGTCGGTTACCAGGAACTTCCACTGCAACCATTTGAGCAGGAATACCAGCACCGCAAGCAGGCTACCGTACAATATGATATGCCAGTAATGCTTCATGATACCCGTTAAAGATACGCCGGCCCTTTAAACGCCCGCCAACCCTATTGCAGGTACTGGAACTAATGTATAATATTGTGGCAAGATGGCTATGAAAAACAGTTCCGTTCTTTTGCTGCTGCTCCTGCTCTGCATGGCCGGTCACGGCCAGGTACGATACTTTGTGCAGGGCGGCGCCAACCTGGGCCTGCTGCCGACCACTGAAAATGGCGCATTATACACATTGCAGGGAAGCAATCCTCTTACCCAAATGGCCCTCGGCACTAAATCGACTTTCGCGAAGAGACCCGGCGGCTACCTGGCCGGCGGCATTCAATATGAAGTTCACCCCCGCCTATACCTGGAAGGAACCCTGTCGTTCTCGCTACTGCGATACCGGCAACAGAACGAGTATCATACGGCTGTTTTAGTGGGCGACATCGATGGGCTACCGGGTGGCTATCGTTCCCGTTCTATGATGACATTTTACCAGGCGGGTTCCCCTTTGCCGCCGGCCGATTTCGATCTGCCGGCAGGCATGTCTGTCCCCAGCGACCGCGTTGTACAATCGGCAGAGCATGGCAAGGCAAATAAAGCAGGACTGGCGCAATTGCTCTATGCCGACCTGGCGTTCACCGTTAAATACCGTTTCTGGCAGCGCAGCAGCATAGGGCTCGGCGGCGGTCTCAGCGGCCTGCTCTCCAGCAGCGCCATCAATCCGCGATGGGCGTACAAAGCCTCAGACACTTCTCCCCATGAAATAAGCCGGGTAGATATTTATTATGAAAAACACAGCCTGCGCAACAACCTCAATCCCGTTACCGTTTTTCTCCAGGGCGTGCTGGAACAGGGGCTGAACGACAACTGGTCGGTCCAGGGAGGGTTTTCGCTGTACCTCTCTCCGCTCTACCGGAATATACCCGCTGAACTGAATACCGATAAAACCAAAATGCGACTGATAACTCTCGGCGCGCGCTACTATTTCAGCCACAAGTAAACAGTACCCTTCCTGTTGTTTCGGCCTATCGTTGTATTTTTAAAGTATGTTAGAACATCAGTTGCTGCTGGTTATTGTTCTGTTCTTCCTGATGGCACTGCTGTACCTGTTCAGCCAGCGACTGAAGATTTCTTATCCCATTTTCCTGGTGATCGGCGGGCTCGGCATCAGTTTCCTGCCGCACATGCCGCGCTTCAATGTGAATCCCGACCTGGTGTTCACCATCTTCCTGCCGCCGCTTTTATTCGAGGCCGCCTGGCTTTCATCGTGGCGAGAGCTCTGGCAATGGCGACGCCCAATATTACTGCTGGGCTTTGGCCTGGTGCTGGCTACCTCAGCCGCCACCGCCTATTTCTCGGTAATGATCATTCCCGGCTTTACCCTCGCGATGGGCTTCCTGCTGGGTGGTATCATCTCGCCGCCCGATGCGGTAGCAGCCACTTCAGTGCTGAAGGGCATGCACGTGCCGCGGCGCGGGCTGACCACGCTCGAAGGAGAAAGCCTCGTGAACGATGCCGCTTCGCTGACCGTATTTCGCTTTGCGCTCGCAGCCATCGTAACGGGAAAATTCGTAGTGCATGACGCGCTGGTTGCTTTTTCCATTCTTTCGGTAATGGGCGTAGCCGTGGGGTTGGCCATCGCGCACGTGCTGTACCTTATTCTCAAATACTGGGCGAAAGATTCAAGCATTACCACGCCCATGACACTGATCGCTCCCTATCTTATGTATATGGGCGCCGAAGCCATGGAATGGTCGGGCGTGCTGGCCGTGGTCAGCGGCGGGCTCTTCCTCTCCTTTCGCGCACCCGATTTTCTTCGGTACAATACCCGCATCCAGACGCGTGAGGTATGGTCAACGCTCAGTTTTCTCTTAAACGGGTTCGTATTTATTCTTATCGGGCTCGAGTTGCCCGTCATCATTAATTCACTCGAAGGTTATTCGATCAAAGACGCCATCTCGTATGCAGCGCTGATCAGTGTGATGGTGATCATGATCCGCATCGTATTGGTGTACCTGGCGGTTTATATTCCACGGTGGACGAGCAGGAAGATCCGCGAACGGGAAAAACGGCCGGGTATCAAGCTGCCGTTTATTATCGGCTGGGCCGGTATGCGCGGCGTGGTGTCGCTCGCTTCGGCCCTGGCCATTCCGCTCACCCTGCCCTCGGGCGCCGATTTTCCCCACCGCAACATCATCCTTTTCATCACATTCGCGGTGATCCTGGCTACCCTGGTATTCCAGGGATTAACCCTGCCCTTGTTCATCAAATGGCTCGATGTAAAAGAGATCGACGAACATATCCCTGAAGAAGAGCAGATAGAAAGCATCCGGCTGGAACTGGCCAAACAGGCTGTCACTTATCTCGACGCCAATTACGCATACGAAATGGAGCAGTATGAAAGCATCAACCGCCTGCGCGAGCAGTTTACGCGAAGCATTGCCGCTACTGAAAATGCAGTCAAAGCGGGCGACCGGAAACAACTGCTGACGGTACGCGGACTCATCACTAAAATATCACTGGAGCTGATCACCCTGCGCCGCGAACAGCTGCAACGCATCAGGCTTGAACAACGCTACGACGAGAAAGTGATCCGCGTGCTCGAAACCAATCTCGATCTCGAAGAAGCCCGCCTCTCGAAAGCATGACACGCACACCGGCCACAAGCAATAAAGCGGCTGTTTCCACAGGCGCCTTTTAGACCAACCCCGAGAAAATTTATACGGTTTGTTTGCATATGCTTTGCAGGTACCCGCAGCAGTTTATATTTTTTGCATCATTGTTGCATTTATTTAATTTTGCTGCAAATACCTCTTCATGAAATACGACCACCTCGGCATCATTACTTCCATTGCCTGCGCCATTCACTGCACCCTGCTGCCCTTGTTGTTCAGCGCCCTGCCTTTCCTGGGTATCCGGCTGCCTGAGGCTTCCTGGCTGGAATGGCTGATGATCGTTTTATCGCTGGTATTTGGTCTTGCTTCGTTGCACCATGGTTACCGGCGCCATCACCACCGGGTTTTGCCGTTGGTATTGTTCGCCGCGGGATTTAGCTGCCTGCTCCTGAACCAGTGGTTCGATGAGCTGTATGTGTACACATTCATTCCCCTGTCGGCAGTGGCCATCATCAGCGCGCACAGCTATAATCTTTACCTGCTGCGCCGGAGATAACCTGCACTAAACGGTAAGAGGTCTCCGGCAGGGTCGCCATCATGGTTTGTATTCTTCGGTATTCCGGAAAATGAGGATAAACTCTTCGTCGTCAACGTTGTTCAGGTCGAGCGTTCCGCTTACAGTACAGAGCTGGTCGGTAACATAGGGGCGCCGGGGTTTATTTCTGAACTTGAGCGATATGATGGTTTCGGGCCCGCCCTGGCCGCAGAAATAACAGGAAGAATAGGTGGTTCTCGACAAGGCATACAGCCCGTTGTCTATATCTAACGGTATTATATAACCGCTGATGAAGTACTCCTTTCCTTTCATGCGCAACAGGCTGGGTGTAAATGCGGGAAACAGCATCGATTGCTGGTACTTATCGCTCCATTTCTTCTCGTACCTGATGCCGTTCAGGTCTTTCCATTGCAGGCGCTCGGGCTTCGCGGCCACAGGCATAACAGGCATATCAGCCGCGGGCTCTTCCTGGCCGGCCGATGCGCGCATAAAACGCCGCGGTCCCGCGGCAAGCGCCCGTTCCGCCATGTGCAGGCAATTGCGTGATATTTCCGTGTAGGCACACAGGAAAAAAAGCATTGTCCAGAAGCATATCTTTCTACGTACGCTCATAAGAAAGTGTTTTGGATATGTTGATGTAAAAGGCACGGATGGCGGGCAGCAGCGCTGCCATCACCCCGATAAGAATGGCCAGCGCAAACAGCACCAACTCCTGCCAGGCCAGCGGCGGCCAGGAGCTGTTACCCGCGCCGTAGGTGGGCGGAGCCTGCTTCATCAACAGCCATAAGAGGAACCGCGACAGCAGGGCGCCCGTGATGCAAGCCGCCACACACAGCAGCATGGCCTCGCACAACAGCAGGAAAAGCAGCGATACCGGCCGGAAGCCGAGGGTACGCATCAGCGCGAGCTCATACTTTCTTTCGGCAAGCGACTGGTAGAGGGTAATGAAAATGCTGGTGGCAGCCAGCAGCATGATCACGAAAGCCAATGCACCGGCCAGCTCGATCCCTATTCCCAGCAATGAAAAAAGGCGGTTGATCTCGATAACCGGCACAGCCGCCTGCAGGGTGGTTTCTTCATTGATCCTCCGCGGCCACTGCAGCTTGGCCATTGGGTTACGCAACTGCAGCAGCACGGCGGTTATCTTTTCATTGTCTTCTTCCTGATGTGCACTTTCGGCCCCGCTGTGTTCGTGAATGGCATGCACTGTTTCAATGGAAGTGAGCAGCATATTGTCTGTCGCTGTTCCCGTAGGCTGTAATATTTTCTCGACAGTATAGGGAAATGCCTCATGCGTTTCTCCGCCTTCCTGGCTGCCATGGCTCCCGAGAAAATGGTCGCCGGGCCGCAGCGACAACGAACGGGCTACGGCTGCTCCGGCCAGCACGCCCGGTCCCGAAGGAAAAACCAGGTTGCTATCGGCCGGCGCCAGCAGGCGCAGGTAACCGGCATCGGTGCCGACGATCGCATACCCCTGGTAGTTATCGCCATAAGCCAGGGGCGCCGCTGCCGAAACAAATGGATGCCGCATCCAGCGTTCGGCTTCTTTGAGCGAAATATTGCCGGTGGGTGCATCGAGGTGATATAGCGCTGAAAGAATAAGCTGCAGCGGACTGCCCTTCGCGCCTATCACCAGGTCCACCCTGCTGAACCCGGCGAAAGACCGGTCGAGCTTTTGCTGCAGCAGCAATAACAGCGAAATGATACCGATGCTGACAGATAGCAGCAGCCAGCTCAGCAGGGCCGATACCGGCCGGGCAACCAGGTTTTTTAAGGCGATGCGAAACATCATGACAGCGACAGGTTTTGGGAAAAATAGCGGCGCAACCGGTGGTCATGCGTAACGATCAGCAGGCTGGCCTGGTAAACAGTGGCCTGCTCACGCAGCAGGGCGGCCACTTCTTCGGCATGTACATCGTCGAGGCTGGCAGTGGGCTCGTCGGCCAGCAATAGTGCAGGCCGGTTCAGCAGGGCGCGGGCCACCGAAACGCGCTGCTGCTGGCCTGCACTGATCGCCGCCGGTTTCTTGCCGGCCAGGTCGGCTATTCCCAGTCGCTCCAGTATGGTCTCCGCTTCTTTCCGGTCGTGTTTCCTGCCAGCGCCGGCGGCTGCCAGCAAAATGTTTTCGATCACGGTGAGCGACGACACAAAATGGGCGCGCTGGAAAATGATACCGATCTGCCGGGCACGGAAACGGTCGAGCTGGCTTGCCGGCAGCGTCGCTATGTCCAGCCCCTGTATGCGCACATGACCTGCCTGCACCGGCAGCAATCCGCCGACAATATGCAGCAGGGTTGTTTTTCCGCAGCCCGATGCCCCCGTGATCAGCAGCGGATGCCCCGCCGCGCAACTGAAATCGGGAAACTGCAGCGGGGGCGAACCGGGATAACGGTATTCCAATGACTGTACCTCCAGCATGCTCAACTTTTTTTGGCAGGCAGCCCGGCGGCTTCCAGCAGCAGGTAATGCAATTCATCGTTGCGGATAAACGGCTTGAGCAATTCCCTGCCGGCGCCGAACAGGGCCAGCTCTACATAATCTGCCGAGTGGTCCATCGAACCCCAGCCGACGGAAGTATGCGAACCCTGTACCTGCGCGAGGTAACGAAAGGGCAGCTTCCGGGCATTGTAAATGCCCGTTTCATCGAGCTGCTCATAATGCTGCAGCAGGGTTTTCGCCTCTTCCGGCTGTAGCCTGATCTGCTGGGCCTGCCATATGCGGTCGATGACCTGGTCAATACTGAATTTCCCGTCCATGCCCCGGAGCACCCAATCATTTGTTTGCCGGAAACGGGTGATATGATCGAAATGATCGTTCGCTTCCTTACCATAGAAAAGCCCGGGATTGGCATTGCCATGGTCGGTGGTAATCACCACCAGCGTATTCCCGTCTTTTTCCGCGAAGCGGATCGCTTCACCGATGGCTTCATCGAAATCGAGCTGGTCGTACAGGAGCGCACCGATATCGTTTCCATGCGCGGCCCAGTCGACCTTGCCCGCCTCTACCTGTATCACGAATCCTTCGCGATGGCCGGAAAGCAGGCGGATGGCTTCGCGCGTCATCACGGCCAGGCTGGGAACGGTGGCTGCCAACTGCGGGTCGTTGACGCGATCGAGCGCATAAGGCAGCGCATCGGACGCAAACAGCCCAAGCGCCGGCAAGCCGGCCCGAAAGCCAAGCAATCCGTTGCTGTCGGTGCAATATTGGTAGCCCTTCTGGCGGAAAACCGCCGGCATATCGCGGCCGTCTTTACGGGTGGCGGCGCTGAAATAATCAAGTCCGCCGCCGAGAAAAAGATCGAACTGCAGGGGTAAGTACTGGTCAACGATCCCGGCCATATCGCCCCGCGAATCATTGGAAATACAAAAGCCGGCCGGCGTGGCATGGGCCACCGGCACGGTCGTAACGCAACCGACCACTTTGCCCGCCGCCTTGTATTTCTGCAGCAGGGGAAGACGGTGCTGCTGGTCGGGCGTTACATTGAGAGAGCCGTTGGCAACCCGGCTACCACCGCCCCAGGCGCTGGAGGCCGCGGCCGAATCGGTTACCAGTGAGCTGGCCGAAGCTGTGTCCATCAGCGCGCGGCTCACCCTGTTCTCATCATACAAATGCAGCCAGTTGCTGCGCTGTTTCCGGCTGCGCTGCAGCAGCATGGAGGCCATGTTCAGTGTGCCGTTGCTCATGCCATCGCTGACCATGAAGATGATGTTCTTTGCTTTGCCGCGGGCATTGTTTTTCGGGGATGTACGGGCGCCGGCCGGTTGCCAGGGTGTAAGCGCCGCGAAAGCCGAGAGGGCCGACTGCCCTATAAAAGATCTCCTTTTCATATCAGTTGTTTTACAAGAATGGTTGGTTCAGCAAGCGTCTGGGCGGCGGGAAGGTTTCGCCGGCACATATGACAACGCCGGGGCTCTTCGCGCCGGTCCGTACTTTCAGTTTGTGCAGATGGAAAGCTGCTGTAGCTATATGGTCAGCCCAGGGCCGGCGGACCTTTGTTGCTCTTTTCTTCCAGGAAATCGTGCAGTGGCGAAGCCGGCGGGAAATTGTATTCAGGAAGGCTATAAGGAACCCGGAGCAGCAGGAATACCTGGTGGTCTCCTTCGTGCGCTACGGGCTGGTGCTGGCACACATCACAATGACCCGCCTGGTGGCCGGTCATGCCACGGGTAAAAGTCGGCTTCTCAAATTTGGCGTGGGTGCCGGTTGCCGCAGGCAGATGATGGTGCCAGAGGGAAGAAGGCCCTGCATACAGCACATAGAGCAGCAGCAGCCATGCAGCCAGCCCCGACCGGTATCGTTTCCTGCTCAGCAATATCTACAACATTGTTGCAAATATAGGTTTTTCAGAAAAACACCATATTATTTATAACCTCCGATTTTCTAACGGACTGCTTTTTGTGACCGGTCTGCCGGCCTTGCACATTCCGGTTATTACTTCTAATTTTGCAGGCATAAAAGACATTCCCTTTCGAAAAACCTAAACCTTTCGTATTGAAACAAGCGCTTATAGCAGCAGCCTGCCTGGTCGGCAGCATGGCCCACGGACAATCCAAAAAGTTCGACTTCAAGCTCGGTGGCGAGTATGACCTTCCCCGCAGAACAACCGATCTGGCCTTTGTAGGCAACGATAAAGACGGCATTCTCAATCTTTCTATCAAAAAAGAAGAGCTGATCGTGGTGCAGTTCGATCCGAAATCACTGACCAAAACGATGGAGCGGCAAATTGAGATTCCCGAGGCATCGCGCAACCTGAACAGCGAATTTGTAGCTGATTTTCGCAACGGCAAGTACTTCTGGCTGCACAGTGATTGGGACAAGAGCAACGAGAAAGAAATCCTGTACGGCGACCTCATCGATCTGAAGGCGGGCAAAATGGCCACGGCCAATAACCAGTTGTTCACTACCTCAAAAATCGCCGGCACGACCGCGGCAGCCGGGTTCTATAACTTCAAGGCGATCGATAAATATATTTTCAAATACAGCTATGACCAGAAAAAACTGCTGGTCACCTATCGCTCATATCCCGAAGCGCGCAACGACAAAAAGAACTTCGACAAGCTCGGCTTCCAGGTATTCGACGAAAACCTGCAGCTTATCTGGGGCGGTGAATTCACCATGCCTTACACGGAAGCCGTTATGGACAATTCCGATTTTGCCGTCGATTCAGACGGCAATGCCTACCTGCTGGCCAAAGTATATGACAGCGACAAACGTCGCGAGCGCGACAAAGAGACCGGCAAGCCTGCCTACCGGTACGAGGTTTTCAAATTCAGCAAAGGGAACAGCAAGCCCGTCATTGCCAAAATTGTGCTCGACGACTATTTTATTTTGGAAAGCTCCATTATTGAAAACGCTGCGCACGACATCATGGTCGCGTCTACCTACAGCAAAAAGAAAAAGAGCATCACTACCGACGGCGTATTTCTGGCCAACCTCGACGCTGCCGGGCAGCTCGTAAAATTCAGGAAGGGATATTATGAGTTCCCGCTGGAAGAGCTCGCAAAATTCGAATCTGCCCGCAAACGCCGGCGCATGGAGCGCAAGGACGATTATGAGGCCGATAACCTGAAAGTACGCAACGTGGTGGTGGAATCAGACGGCAGCATCTTTGTTGCCTGCGAGGAATACATCGTTACTGCGCACTACACTTCAAGCTATGGCGCAGGCGGCACATTTACCACCAGCCGCGTATATTATACTTACGATTACAACGATATCATCGCCACCAAAATAGACGCCGGCGGAACCATGCAGTGGGTAAGAAAGATACCGAAAATGCAACACGGCACCGCACCCGCGGGCACCATGGGCTTCAAGCTGGTAAGCGACGCTACCGGTTATTATTTTCTCTACCTCGACAATATTAAAAACATGGAGCTGGGTGACATGGACGTACCGAAAAGACACCTCGACGGTTATGGTGGCCAGGTGATCGTATCCAAGATCGATAACAGCGGAAAACACAGCAAGGAATTACTTTTCGATACCCGCGATGAAAGCATCATGATCTTCCCGCAGAATTTTTACCGCATCGACGGAAACCGGTTTATCGGCCGGGCCCGGCTGAAGAAAAATCTTTTCCAGCCATTGCTGATCACATCCAAATAACAGCGGCGGCAGATTAAGCAAACATCAACGGCCGGTAACACCTCAGCGTGGTATATAACGGCGGGTAAGCCAACGGCGAACCGGCTCGTCCACCAGCTTCAGCACCGTCCAGGAAAAGGCAATCAGCCCGATTGTTCCGGCGGCCGACATCCAGGCCATCTCCGTCATCGACGGCTGTTTTGCCCTGAGATAATCGGCAAACCACCACATATACCAGTAATGCGTCATGTACAGTGGATAGGAAATATCGCCCGAGAACCGGCATATTTTTTCAAACCCGGGCTTCAGGGTGGCGCCGACGCCCAGGCAAATGAGCAAAGGCGAATAAACAATCGCGACGAACGGAGCATATATGTAGTCGAACGAAGTATGTGGTACCATAAATAGCAGGGCCAGCAAAAAAGCCAGCCCGGCAAAGCCAAGCCTGTTGGGTATCTTCCAGCCCGACCGGTAAATCAGGAGTCCCGCCAGAAAGGAAAATGATACGCGGGGCATCGCCACCCACCAGTCGTTTTTCCCCCAGCCATTCAGCAGACCGAATGGTATGGTGGCGGCATAAGCCAGCCAGCCGGCACTGGCAATCACCAATATCCAAAGCAGCCGTTTTGATATACGGCATAACAGCAATGCATATACGACATTGGCCATGTATTCCCAGAAAAGCGACCAGGAAGGTGCGTTCAGTCCGAACAGGTTGTTCACCCGGTTGTCCATAATGGGGTAAGGAACCAGGAAAATGGTCGCCAGGAACAAAAGCAATAGCTGCATTTTGCTTTCTGTAAACGGGTTGAAGCCGAAAGGATCGTAGAAATAGCCCGCAAAGCCGAGAACACCACCGAGTACCACCAGCGGATGCAGGCGGATCAGCCGGCGTTTGAAGAAACGCCATACGCCCATCTCTTTCATCCGGTTGTCGTAAGCATACCCGATCACAAAACCCGACAGGCAAAAGAAAAAATCGACTGCAAGAAACCCATGCGACACCAGGTTGTCGGCAGGATCTGGAAAAATAATTTCCATGAAATGAAAAACCACTACTGCTATAGCGGCAATGCCCCTGAGCCCATCGAGTATTTTGATATGAGGTCGTGATGCAATCATCATGCGCCAAATCTACGTGTTCACATCAGTCGCGCAATGCGTCAATGTACTTTTGAATATATTCCGATATGAACTTGCGCTTGTACTGCATAATGAAACGCGGGTGCTCCAATGCTACCAGCTTGTCGAAGAAACCATATTCGCGGTTAAGCGCCTGCAATACCTTTTCATTTTTACCCGTGCCCAGGCAATACACGGTATCTGTTTTCATACCCAGGGCGATGAGCGCCCGCACGCTTTTTACCATGAACGGCTTCACCATTTCCTGAAGCGCCGGGCTGTCGTAATAATTATAATTTACTTCCGTTCCTTTCTCCGTTTGCGATACGAAACCCAGCGGGCAGGGCGAATTGATATACACCTGCCCGTAGAACACGCCGGGGCCGCCGAAAGCATCGATCATGCTGTATATAAATTCAGCGGATGGTTCGTGCGAAGGCTTTCCCTGGTAAGCTATACCCAACTCCGACTGCAGTCTTTTGGTATCCGTAAACGGAATACCGGTGATACCGCCGCCATGCCGCCCGGGATTGATGCCGAGCAACAGCTTCCGCGGGCGGTTGTCGCTATAGAAGCGGTCGCAGAATTGTTGCAGCATGGGCAGCGCCACTTTTGATTCGCGAAAGGGATTCATGATCCGTATCCCGGCGGGCAACGGTCCGGTGTACGAGAGGCGCCGGTGGAATTGCATGATGCGGTCGCCCAGGGTTGTTGCAGATGGCATGGCGATCATTTCAAGGCGTCGGCAGCGCGGATCCGGCGCACCGACAGGTCGGGTGTTTTCATGTTTTTATCGAGCGGGAACATCGGGCGGTTGATGCGCTTATAGGGCAGGCGATGCAGATCCTGGTCAACGCCGCCGGGCAGCGATTTGCCGATCACGGCAGGCAGCCAGTGGGCCTGCTGTCGCAACGGCGCCGTTTCTTCTTTCAGGAAAGGATAGTAACCGAATATCTCTGCACCGTAGCGGGCGTGGAGGGCAGGCTCTTCGGTGCGGGCGGGCGAAAAAGTACTTGACTCAATGCCAAGCCCGGCAATAGCGATGCGGGGCAGTTGCTGTGCGACAGCCGGGGCGCAAAAAAACGCAAGAATGACGGGTAAAAACTTCTTCATATGTGAATGTACGTTTTTACCCGTCAGGTATCACCCGTCGGGTGGCACCCGACGGGTAGGCTTTAGTCCATGCGCACGATGCGGGGCTGGAAACGGCCCACCACATCGACCAGTTCTGTTTGCGCGCTCATTACGGCATCGATGTCTTTATAGGCCATCGGCGCTTCGTCCACGCCCCCGCCGATCAGGCTTACGCCGGCCGCCTCCAGGGTTTGCCGTAGCTGTTTTCGGGTAATGCTTTCATTGGCCTGGCGCCGGCTCATGAGCCGGCCTGCGCCATGGGAAGCAGACTGCACCGAAGCCGTCATCCCTTTCCCTTTCACAATATAACCGGGCGTACACATGGAGCCGGGAATAATACCGAGAACACCTTCTCCCGCGGGAGTGGCACCCTTGCGATGCACAATCCGCTCCACGCCATCCACCTGTTCTTTCCACGCGAAATTGTGGTGGTTTTCCACCCGCCGCAACGGACGAACACCGAGCGCCCGGGTGATCTTGTCGTGGATCACCTGGTGGCAAGCCGCAGCATAATTGCCGGCGAGGTTCATCGCAGCCCAATATTCAATGCCTTCTGCCTCCTGCAACGAGAGCCAGGCCAGTTGCTTCACTTCCTGCGGCAGCCGCCTTTTGCTGATGGCTACACGGGTATAGTGATTGGCGATATAAGCGCCCAGCGCACGCGAACCACTGTGGGTCAGCAGCGCGAGATAATTACCGGGCGGTACACCCAAAACGCTGTCTGCTGCATCGATCATCACTTCGCCGAACTCGGCAAAATGGTTTCCGGAACCTGAACTACCCAATTGTTTCCAGGCGCGGGTGTGCATCTTCTTTAACAGCGGCAGCGAAAAGAACAGGAGATCGTCCATCACCGCATGATCGGGCGAACGTTGAAACTGTGCGCTGCTGCCGAAGAGGGTCGATTCTTCGAGGCTGCGCTTAAAGAAGCTCTCTTTTTGTTTAAGCATCCGGCTGTTTTCGGGATAAATGCTCAGGCACATCCGGCAGCCGATATCAACGCCTACGCCATAAGGAATCACCGCATTGTCGGTCGCCAATACGCCGCCTATCGGTAATCCATAACCGCTGTGAGCATCGGGCATGAGCGCCGCCGCCACACTCACCGGTAATTTGGCAGCCTGGTACATTTGGTGCATCGCACCTTCCTCAATAAAGCGTTTCCCGAAAACCGCAAAGCCAATTCCCTGCTGGTTGAGAGAATAGCTGGCACCCGCCAGACCTTCGTCTTCTACCGGCATCTTCGCCGTTATCTTTAATTTTTTCATACTTACTTGTTTAACTGTTCAATACTTCATGCCGCCTGAAGCCCAGCACTGGTTTGTGTTGTTGTTCGGTGCCGGCGACGGGTGCATGCATGATCTCTGCCAGGGTCATCGGCTGCACGATGTTCCGGTTCTGTTTCAGGTGATCGCTCAACCGCTGGGCTTTTTTTACATCCAGTTTGCCGAAATCATAACGGGCGATCAGCCTCCCCTGGCGCTGTAAAGCCGGGTCAATGCGCGTCAGCTCGCTGTTGAATGTGCAGATCAATTGCACATTCAGAAAATCAGCCAGCAATCCATCGGCAATATTCAACAGGGCTGACACGGCCGAGTTGTTGTCGTGTCGACGATCTACAATCACCTTTTCCGCATCTTCAATCACGAGCACGGAGTTGGGATAATCCACCAGCAGCTCAATGAAAGAAGGATCCAGCAGATTGGCAGCCATATTGGTCGACAGGAACAACACGCGTTTTTTGATCTTTGTGACCAGGTAGCGCAGGTAGGTTGTTTTACCGGTACCGGGTAGTCCGTGTAACAATACCACTCCCTTGTCATTCTTGTTTCGCAACCGTTGCCGGATGCGCTCGTCAACCGCTTGGAAATCGTCGGGATAATGCAGGTCTATATCCAGCTTTGTCTGCTTGATGGGCATCGCCTGGAGATAAAAACCGCTTCCGTTGTTCAGGATGATATTGATCTCCCGCGGCTGCCGGCGTTCTTTCTGCTTGTGCAATACAACCGTTGCAGCCAATGCATCGGCGATCGCACCCTGCGTTGTATCGAAATAGATATTGCAGTAGTTGCGATCAAATTCCACCATCACTTCTTCTTTCATCACGATGATGATCACATCGCTTTGAAAAGCTTTCTTTTCGCGGCAATACCAGTTTCTCCGAAATACCCTTTCAATGTTATTGTCAAACAGTTTTTCGATAGCGGCAACAGCCTTGTCTTTCTCCACCATGCTTATAAACCGCAGATCGGGCAGTGCTTTAAACCGGTGCAGGAACAGCATTCGTGCCGAGATATATCCGTCGGAAAACAAATGATCCAGGCCAATTATATTTTGTGTGTCCATCTTGTTCATGATTAAAAAATCAGGCAATAAAAAACCCCGCTGAAGGCGGGGTATATGCTGTATGCTGTTCTTTGCTTTTAATACATGCAGGCAAGCCCCGCCCCGTTCCAAACAGCCGGAAAGCTGTTCAGTCTGTTGCTGATATGAAGTTGAAGCTTGCGCATTTTTGATGGTTGAAAAGCAAAGTTGTAAAAAATATTTTGTTGTTTGTTTGAATTATCAAAAAATATTTTTCAGCTTTGCATTCGCAAAAGAAAATCATATGCGCCTTTTTAATGAACAATATCATATAGTGTTACGCAGCCGGAAGAGCTGTTGTGGCGGGGCGCACTTTGAAAAATAAAAAGTCAACAATCAAAATAGAGCCCTGCCGTATTGCAGGGCTTTTTTATGCAGTATATGAAACAAAACAGCTTAAACATATTCCTGGCATGGCAGCAAGGTTGTACCGATCGGTAAGATGATTTCAGGTGAAATCAGGTGAGCCCGATCGTACCATCGACCGGGTTTTTTGTTGTACAATGGTTTGTAGCTCAGTGGCAGAGCGCCGGTTTTTGGCACCGGATGCCGGGGTTCGAGTCCCTGCAAACCAACCAGTAAAAACTTGTCTCACGACAAGACGGATACCGGCTGTTATTGTCAATCGAGGGACGCGCATCAGCAGCGCGCCGGTGCGGGCATTGTAATGTACCGTATGCCATTGCCGAAGCAGTACCTATCCGCCAACATGTGTTGGAGGTTCGAATCCTCCTCCCGATGAAAAGGGATAGCTTAATGGTAGAGCAATGTTTACCCGGGTTCGAATCCCGGTCACGCTTGAAAACCGTGGTAGCTCAAGTGGACGAGAGCACTACACCCAGGATGTAGCGGAACAAAAGGAGAACAGCACTTCTTTACCAAAGCTGACCAACATACGAACCGGGGGAACCGGCAGCCTGCTGCAATCAGCACAGAAACCTGTTCACGCCCCGAAAGCCTGCAGTGCAGGAACAGGAAGAACATACACCGTACAAGCTACCGGTAATGAGCAGCCGAAATACAGGCGCCAGCAAAGCAGCGAATACGATGAAACGCTTTTTCTTCCCGCATTCCGCCCAGGGTCGTTACCCGGTTCGTTTTTTAAAAAGAGACCTAAAACAACAGATATGAAACATGTAAAACTGAATGCCTGGCAGGTAGGGCTGGTATTCGAAAACGGCGCCTACTGCTACCTAATCCGGGAAGGAACTTACTGGTTCTGGAACAAAAGCGTGTACATCTGCGAGATGACACAGCCCTTCACACCGCCCGTGGAGCTGAATATCCTGCTGGCCGATGCCGCATTGGCCGGCTTGCTGGAAGTGGTGGAGGTCAACGACCAGGAAATTGCCCTGCAGTATGAAAACGGTTTGTTCAAACAGGTACTGATACCCGGCCGGTACGCCTACTGGAAAGGGCCTGTCAGCTACCGGTTCGTGAAAGCCGATCTGGCAAAGATCGAGATCACCGAGCCGATTGAAAGAAACATACTGACCAGCGCCAAACTGGCGCCCTATGTTCGCACCTATACGGTAGAGAACCAGGAAAGGGCCTTGCTGTTCATCGACGGGCAATACAGCAGGGAATTGCAACCCGGCGTTTATTACTGGTGGAAAAACAGCATCAGCATCAATGTGGGTAAAGCAGACACCCGGCAATTGCAACTGGAGATCAACGGACAGGAAATCCTGACCCGTGATAAAGCCGCCTTGCGGGTGAACGCCTGGGCACAATACAAGGTGACCGATATCAGGAAAGCCCTGTTGGAAAACAAGGACTATGAACGGCAATTGTATATCAGCATCCAGTTGGCGTTGCGGGAATACCTGGCGGCTTATGCGCTGGATGAGTTGCTCGACAAAAAAGACGCGGCTGCGCAAACCATTGCCGGCCGCATCGATACCGGCACCCTGGGGGTAACCCTGATGGCCGTGGGCATCCGGGACATCATTCTGCCGGGCGACGTGAAGGAGATCATGAACCAGGTGCTGGTGGCCGAGAAAAAAGCGCAGGCCAACGTGATCGCAAGGCGGGAAGAAACAGCGAGCACGCGGAGCATGCTGAACACCGCCAAACTGATGGAAGACAACGCGATGTTGTGGAAACTGAAGGAAATGGAATACGTGGAGAAAATCGCCGACAAGATCAACACCATCAGCGTAAACGGGAACGGGCAACTGATCGAACAGTTGAAACAACTGTTCACCGGCGCCAAATAACAGATGGTTGCAGCTAATACTGCAGCCATCTTTTTATTTACCCGGTGGCAACCGGTTGTATTTGCGCAACAGCGCGATGACCTGTTCGCGCGGAATCGCTTTCATTTCATGATTGCGAAAACCCCTCACCGTTTGTGCCATGAACAGCGAATTGAGAATCGCTTCTTCGGTGGCTTCGATAGCGGCCATGAACAAGGGTGATACCGCATCGTTGCTTACAAAGGCCTGTGGCGTTGTCAACGGTTCTGCCTGGTGGGCGATACGCAGTTGCGTTGCTGTGGAAAACGCTATCACATAATCGCCGCTGCCGTTGGAGGCAATGCCACCCGTTCGCGCCAATCCCATGAAAGCGCGTTTGGCCAGCCGCCCGAGGTTGCGGCTGTCTAGAGGCGCATCGGTCGCCACCACGATCATACACGAACCGTCCACGTCTTGCAATATCTTACTGCTGTAGTCAAATTGCTTCAACTCTTTACCAACGGGTACGCCATCGATTTGCAGCACGCCACCGAAATTGGTTTGCACCAATACGCCTACGGTATAACCACCCAGTGAAACGGGCAGCTTTCTCGAAGCCGTACCAATACCGCCTTTAAACCCAAAACAGGTGGTGCCTGTACCGGCGCCCACCGAACCTTCTTCCACCCGTCCGCCACGGGCGCTGCGGATGGCAGTCAACACATCTTCCTGCGCAACGGGCTGCGCCCTGATATCGTTCAGCCAGCCATCATTGGTTTCGCCTACCACCGCGTTTACCGATTGCACATTTTCATTGCCGGCCTGTTGCAGGGTATGGCGGATCACGGCATTCATGGCCGTGGGCACACCCAGGGTATTGGTCAGTACCACGGGCGTTTCGAGGTTGCCGAGTTCCATGACCTGGGTAACGCCGGCCAGTTTTCCGAAGCCGTTTCCCACATAGATCGCGGCCGGCACTTTTTGCTGGAATATATTCCCGCCATGCGGCAAAATGGCCGTCACCCCTGTTCGAACAGAATCGCCTCTTAACAGGGTCACCTGCCCTACAAGCACACCGCCTACATCGGTGATCGCATTTTCGGGACCGGTTTTCAATACGCCTGTTTCGAGTCCGCGGCTGCGGAGTATATCGCGCGGCTGGGCAAATACGAGCAAAGGCAGCAATGCCATGCCCAGCATGGAAAAATATGTACGCATACCCTGAAAATAAAGAAAATGACCATGCGCTTACAGAAAAGCAACGGCCCCGGCATACAAATACCGGGGCCGCTATCAGCAAATGCTGTATATGATTACAATATCACTTTGTCGATCTCGTGCAGTACGCCATTGGTGGTCACTACATCGTAGGTCGATTTGCGGGTCGTGGTAATGATCTTGCTGGGCGTTGCAATGCTGCCGTCGAGCTTAAGGCCCAGCGGCGTTTTATTGATCAGCAGCCTTGTTCCTGCCTGGAAAGAATAGATATACGAGTTGTCGTAGAAATCGGAACTGAATGTATTGGTGATCGTCACATGGTGTTTCAGCAGGTCGGTTACCTCCTGGGCAGTCGATGCATCGATCTTGGCCGAGTTCCAGCCGGCGGCATTCATGGCGTCGTCGTCGGGTACGAAAAAGCTGAACTTCGCCCGGTCAACAACGCGCGATATAAATCCTGATTTCGCCAGGGCGGCATATACCAGCGAAAAACGGGGTGTTTCCATTACCACCTGGGCAAGCGTTTTGGTAGGCGGTGTCAGCACACCCGAAATCACGTGGATACTGCCGTTGTCGGCATGTATATCGGTGGAAACGATCCTTTCTCCATTTACAAAAGAGCCATTCGGATTCAGCGACATAAACAGGTTAAGGGTATCGGCCATCGATTTCACCGTATCTGAAATGGGAAACTCGAGCGCCGACATCTGCTTCGCCAGCACATGGTATTTTACCAGCCTGTTCAGCAGATTAATATCCATGCTCTTGATATTAGCCGCAGAAATGCCTGCAGCAGCAAAAGCATCGTTGTTCGGGGCGAAGATGGTGTAGTCGTGTTCTTTTTTAGCGAAAATCGTGTCCAGCCCTGTTCGCTCCAGCGCCGATGTCAGGCTGCTCAGTTCGGGGTGATTTTTCAGTACGGCGGAAACAGAATTGTCTTTATTCTTGCCTCCCTCTACGCCTTTCTTACAGGAGGTAAACAAAAAACTGCCCGTGAGCAGCAGGCAGACAGCTCCAAAAGTGCGGATTGATTGCGTTTTCATGTTCAGTGTTTTAAAGGTGCGCGTCCACGCACGGTCATTGTCCGGCGACCAATATCTAACAAAACCTGAATAAAATCAACGTATTTTTTCCAGTATTTCTACTTATATCACAACTCGTAATAATACGACGCTGTAATATCACCATTTACCTGAAAGCTGTTGCCGGAAAAAATCAGCCACCGCCTGGTCCACCAGCAGCACATTGCTGTACTTCATCCAGTGATGGGTGTCGCCCACCACCAGCTTGGTCTGCATGGGTACTTTTAGTGCTTCCAGCCTTTTTACCAGGTCGGTACTTTGGCTCACCGGCACATTCCGGTCGTCGTCGGCATGGATGATCAGCACGGGTGAAGTCCACCCTTTCAGCCAGGCCACGGGCGATGACCGGTAGGCCGTTTCCAGCGCCTTATCGAAGTCGGGGATCTTTTCGAAGCCTGCGTTTTGCCTCGGCAGCTCCCAAAGCACCGACCAGTCATGCACACCATGGATATCCACGCCCGCAGCAAACAGGCGGGAATCTTTCGCCAGCGCCATGGCGGTCAGGTAGCCGCCATAAGAGCCGCCATATACCCCGATTTTGCCGGGATCGACAAACGGCTGCCGCTGCAGCCATTCGCCCGCAGCTTTAATATCCTGGTACTCGGCCGCACCCAATGGGCCTGCCGCCGCCGGAAAATGGAACCGGTATCCGTACCCGATACCCAGCCGGTAATTTACCGACAGCACTACAAAACCCTGGCTGGCCAGGTACTGGTTGGTAGCATAGGCATTGGCATAATACTCGGAATAATGCCAGCCCAGCAGCATTTGCCGCATGGGTCCGCCATGTATGTAAATGACAGCCGGCTTCCTGGCACTGCCACCCTTAGGCGCAAACAACTGGGCATGTATTTCCAGCCCGTCGGGTGAAGTAAAGACCACCTGCTTCGGGGTCACCAGCGCTGTAGTGGGAAAAGAGGCAGGGATCATTTTCTCTCCCAGCAACTTCCATTGGGAAGAAGATGACAACAGGGCAGGCAGGGGCGGCCGTTGTGCCGTAGCGCTGATCAGGGCGATCTCGCCGCCGCGACCCACCGGCACGGGACTCCATTCGATCCCTTCACCCGGTGTCAATATTTCCACGCCCGGTTTGGCGACCGATACGCGGCAGATATGACGCCGGTCGATGTCAAGTGCATCGGGACCGGTATTGCCCGCAAAGTACAGCCAGCGTGCATCGGGCGACAGCCGGATATGCTCGGCCATAAACTTGCCGGGGGTAAGCAGCATCGGGCGGCCGCCACCGGCATCGACGGAATACAGGTGGGGCCATCCGTCGGCATAGGAAAGAAAACAGATTTTGTCGCCCGCCGCCCAATGCAGGTTAAAGCCGCCGTTCGTGGACGGGATGGAGCCTTCGGGGACAGGCGGACTCACATATACCTGGCGGGCGCTGTCATCACCGGGAGCAGCCACGCAAATCGACCAGGCGGTGGGTGACGGATTCGTTATTGAATCGGTAATAGTACCGCCGCCATCCATCCGCACGAAAACAATCCGGCGACCATCG
>JBDHYM010000036.1:0-20592 GCA_039811405.1 Flavihumibacter sp.
AGGTCGACCAGGCCCGCCTCGCGCGCGAGCTCGACGGCCGCGAGCACGCCGTCGGCGCCCTTGGTCATCGACACGATGTAGCTCTCGCACGCCTGCGCGCCGTTGCGGTCGAGCAGCTCCCGGACCGCGAGGAAGGTGCGGTACGTCGCTGCTTCCAATCTGAATGCTGCACGTTTAGCGCAATCTTTCACCGTTGCCGGAGAAAAGCGCCTGCCCCGGTATGTAGCGCTGCAACCACATTACAACCTGGTGGAACGGCAGAAATTTGAAACCGAATACGCACCGCTGGTAAAGCAATATGAGCTGAGCGTATTTCCTTACTGGTCGCTCGCGGCGGGATTCCTGACAGGTAAATACAGAAGCGAAGAAGACATGAACAAAAGCGTGCGGGGAGGAGGGGTTAAGAAATACATGAACGAAAAAGGAGAGGCCGTACTCGCGGCCCTTGATGCCGTGGCCGTCAAACACCGTTCGCAGCCTGCCACCGTTGCCCTGGCCTGGCTGCTAGCCAATCCCCTGGTGACCGCGCCGGTTGTCAGCGCCACCAACAGCCGGCAACTGCAAACCATCATCGATGCGCCGGCCCTCGTGCTCGATGCGGCCGACAGGAAGCAATTGGATGATGCCAGTAACTAACTGGTCGTTGTTGTAAAAGAATGCCCCACCTGCCGGGCATAGATATTGCAAGCGTTCACCATAACAATAAACCCCGGTTATTATGAAACCAGACATCGCTATTACCGATAAGAACCTGGCGGCCGTCAGCAAGGCGCTGAACGAGTGCCTGGCCGATGCGCACATCCTCTATTTCAAAACCCGCAAGTTCCACTGGAATGTGTCAGGAGACAACTTCATGGAATTGCACAAGCTCTTCGAAACGCACTACGAGGCCATCCAGGATGCCATTGATGAGATCGCTGAACGCGTTAGCCAGATGGGCGGCACAGCCATCGGCACTACCAGCGAATTTGCCTCCATGAGCGGCCTTAAAGAGTCGCCCGGTAAAAACCCCGCCAATAATCTTGACATGGTCAAGGAATTAATGAAAGACCATGAAGAGATCATAAAATCACTCCGCAGTAAGATCGACGACTGCGAAGACAAGTACAAAGACAAAGGAACAGCCGATTTCCTTACCGAGCTCATCCAGCATCATGAGAAAATGGCCTGGACGCTGCGCCGTTATTTTAAATAGCGCTTATAACTTCCAATCCGGACGCACCCAATGGCAGGTATAGCCGTTGGGATGCTTCCGCAGGTAATCCTGGTGCTCTTCTTCCGCCTCCCAGAAATCGCCCGCAGCCGTTACTTCGGTGGCGATCGGGCCGGGCCATTTGCCGGATGCGTTCATAACGGCAATCAATTCTTCCGCCGTTTTTTTCTGCTGCTCATCCAGGTAAAAAATGGCTGAACGATATGAGGTGCCGATGTCGTTTCCCTGGCGGTTTAATGTGGTTGGATCATGTATCTGGAAAAAAAATTCCAGTAGCTTCCGGTAGCTCAATACCGTGGGGTCAAAATCGATTGCAATGCCTTCGGCGTGACGGCCATGATTCCTGTAGGTGGCATTTTTCACTTCTCCGCCGGTATAGCCAACAACGGTATGGGTTACGCCCGGCAGGTGACGGATCAGCTCTTCCACCCCCCAGAAACACCCTCCGGCCAATATTGCTTTTTCTGTCGCCATATAATAGTTGTATTGCCAAATAAACAATTTATTGTCCATATTGGTTCGAACAACCGTTATTGGAGAACCAGTAGCCGCCCCTGACGGGCGCAATAAAACCTGCAGGCCGTTCAGTTCTTCGGCTGGATGGCCTGTCTTTTTCGCTTAATTTCATTAACCATATTCATAAAGCATGCTGAGTAAAATTATCTGTCTTGCATCGCTGGCGGCCCTGCTCGCAGCCGATGCCGTCGCACAGTCCTGGAAGCCTGCGGGATCTAAAATAGCAACCGAATGGGCCGGCAAACTCGATCCTGCCAACCCATTGCCCGAATACCCGCGCCCCCAAATGGTGCGCGGCGGCTGGCTTAACCTGAACGGTCTCTGGTCTTATTCGATCCTGCCTGTTGCCGATGTTGCACCTGCTTCTGCCCAGGGAAAGATCCTGGTGCCCTTTGCCGTCGAATCTTCACTGAGCGGAGTGGGAAAAACGGTGGGCAAAGACAGCATACTGTGGTATGAAAGAAGCTTCAGCCTGCCGGCTGATTTTAAAAATAAAAAAGTGTTGCTCCAGTTCGGTGCGGTCGACTGGCGCTGTGAAGCATTTGTGAATGATAAACCGGTGGGCATGCACGAAGGCGGATATGATCCGTTCAGCTTCGACATCACGGCCGCCCTGCGTGGAAAAGGCGCCCAGAAATTAGTGGTGAAAGTGTGGGACCCTTCCGATGACGGCCCGCAGCCCCGTGGCAAACAGGTGAAGAATCCGCATGGTATCTGGTACACACCCGTAACCGGTATCTGGCAAACGGTTTGGCTGGAAGCGGTTCCCGCTACCTATATCGCCGCTGTAAAACAAACGCCTGACCTGGACAGGAGCAGTCTTGAGTTGGAAGCCACTATTGAGAACCTGCAGCCGGGCGACGAGCTTCTC
The DNA here is from genome assembly GCA_039811405.1 of Flavihumibacter sp. Classification (GTDB taxonomy): domain Bacteria; phylum Bacteroidota; class Bacteroidia; order Chitinophagales; family Chitinophagaceae; genus Flavihumibacter. The sequence continues at coordinate 2,601 of JBDHYM010000036.1, forward strand.
ATTACCGCCGCCAAAGACGGCCATAAAGTAGCCGAACAAAAAGCCGATGGTAAAGCACCCGTTTCGCTGGCTATCCCCAACCCTGAAAAATGGTCGCCTTCCAACCCGGCCCTGTATGACCTGACGCTAACGGTAATGCGCAAGGGAAAAAAGGTGGATGAGATAAAAAGCTATTTCGCCATGCGCAAAATCTCCATGGCGCCCGATAAAAACGGCATCCAGCGGATGTTGCTGAACAATGAATTTGTTTTCCAGTACGGTCCGCTCGACCAGGGCTGGTGGCCCGACGGATTGTACACGGCACCCACCGACGAAGCGCTTAAATTCGATATTGTACGTACCAGGGAAATGGGATTCAACATGATTCGCAAGCATGTGAAGCTGGAGCCCGCCCGCTGGTACGCATACTGTGACCAGATCGGTATGCTGGTTTGGCAGGATATGCCAAGCGGCGACCTGGGCAATCATTGGGAAAACAGGCCCGGCATCTACGGCCGTGCCACCGATAAAGACCGTACACCTGAATCGGAGGCCATCTATCGCAAAGAGTGGAAAGAGATCATGCAGGATTTTCACAATTATCCCTCCATCGTGGTATGGGTGCCTTTTAACGAGGCCTGGGGACAATTCAAAACAAAGGAAATTGTAGGCTGGACCCTGGCAAAAGACCCCAGCCGGCTGGTCAATACCGCCAGCGGGGGTAACTTCGAAACCATAGGGCAGATCATCGATCTGCACAACTATCCCGAGCCATTGATGCCAGATCCGGAACTGTTCGGAAAAGAGAGGATATTGGTACTGGGCGAATTTGGTGGGCTCGGCTTGCCGATAGAAGGCCACACCTGGCAGGATACAAAGAACTGGGGTTACCAGACCTTCAAAACAAAGGAGGATCTGCTGAAAAAATATGCCGAGTTCATGGAGCGCTTTCCGCACCTGATCGAAAAAGGACTGTCGGCGGCGGTGTACACGCAAACAACCGATGTGGAAGTGGAAACCAACGGCTTCCTTACCTATGACCGTAAAGACCAGAAAATGCCGGTAGCTGAACTCAAGGCCCTGCATGATAAAATTTATAATAGTCCGCAGACCAAAAACGCACTTAAATAAATGAGACGCACACACTGGAGCTGGACCTTGCTGCTGGCTTGCTTGTCCCTGCAGGGACTGGCGCAGAACCAGGTGAAGGCCGAAGCAGCACCGACAACCATCAATAACCGGAACAATACCAACTATACGGGTAACCGGGCGCCGTTGAGCAAGAACTATTTCACGCGGTTGCCCATCGGTTCGTTTGTTCCCGGTGGCTGGCTGCGCAAACAGATCGAACTGCAGCGCGACGGTCTGACCGGTCATCTTGGCGAGATCAGCGTATGGCTTTCTAAAACCGATAACGCCTGGCTTAATAAAGAAGGCAAAGGCAAATGGGGCTGGGAAGAGCTTCCCTATTGGCTGAAAGGATACGGAAATATCGCTTATATGCTGAATGACAAAAAGATGATTGCGGAAACAAAATTCTGGATCGATCATGTGCTGAACAACCAGCGGGATAACGGTGACTTCGGGCCGGCAGTAGAAAGAAATGGTAACCGCGACCTGTGGACGAACATGCCCATGCTCTGGTGTTTGCAGTCTTACTATGAATACAGCAAAGACCCGCGTGTTATCCCCTTTATGACGAAATACTTCAGGTACCAATTGTCGGTTCCCGATGAGCAATTCCTGAAAGATTATTGGGAAAACAGCCGTGGCGGCGATAACATCATCAGCGTGTACTGGCTTTACAATATTACCGGAGACGCCTTTTTGCTCGACCTGGCCACCAAGCTCGATCGCCATACCGCCAACTGGCGGCAGGCCGATAACCTGCCCAACTGGCACAATGTGAATATTGCGCAGTGTTTCCGCGAACCTGCTACCTATTACCTGCAGAGCAAGCTGGAATCTGACAAAGAAGCTACTTATAATAATTTTGCGCTGATTCGCCGTATCTACGGGCAGGTACCTGGTGGCATGTGGGGCGGTGACGAGAATTCGAGAAAAGGATACGATGATCCTCGGCAGGCTATAGAAACCTGCGGTATGGTAGAACAAATGACATCCGACCAGTTCCTGGTACAATATACCGGCGACCCGATGTGGGCCGATAATTGTGAAGATGTTGCGTTTAACACGTTTCCGGCGGCGTTTATGAGCGACTACCGTTCGCTCCGTTATCTGACAGCACCCAATATGGTACAAAGCGATTCGGCCAACCATTCGCCGGGTATCGATAACAGCGGCCCTTTTCTGGTGATGAACCCGTTCAGCAGCCGCTGCTGCCAGCACAACCATGCCGCGGGCTGGATATATTATGCGGAGAACGCCTGGATGGCAACGCCTGACAATGGCCTTGCCGTTCAGTTGTATACGGCAGGTAATCTCAGGGCCCGGGTAGCCGACGGCATCCCGGTAGAAATTGAAACAAAAACCAACTATCCATTTGAAGAAACGGTAGAAATGCGATTGGTGGTTAATGCAGGCCAGGCGGCATTTCCTGTTTACCTGCGGCAGCCGGCCTGGTGTGATAACATGCAGGTTACGCTAAACGGAAGAAAGCTGGATATGCCGAAAACCAGGGGCGGCTATGTAATGCTGAAGGGAAGTTGGAAAAACGGCGACAGGCTGAAGATACAATTGCCCATGTCGCTCAGCATGCGTGAATGGAAAGAAAACAAAAACAGCGTGTCGGTTAACTACGGTCCGCTTACCTTTTCGCTGAAGATCGGTGAACGGTACGAAAAGCAGCAGAGCAGTAAAACATCCGTCTGGGATGCGCGCTGGCAGCCGACGGCCGATGAAAACAAGTGGCCTTCGTTCGAAATATTCCCGGCCAACGCCTGGAATTATGGATTGTATATAGACAGATACGATGCGCTGAAATCATTCACCGTCAGACGCAATGCATGGCCCAAAGACAATAATCCGTTCACCAATGCCAATGCGCCCATAGAGCTGACGGTGAAGGGAAAGGCTATTCCCTCGTGGACCCTGGACCAGTATAAGCTTTGTGCCGTGCTGCCACAAAGCCCCGTTACCACCACCGAACCCATTACCGAGCTCACGCTGGTACCCATGGGCGGCTCACGGTTACGCATATCCGCATTTCCCGTTGTAAACTGATGGTATGAACAGCATGATTCTGGTACCGGGCCCCAACCTTTCACCTGGAATGCCGATGGAACACCGAACTTTGGAGAGCCTGTGAAAGAAGGCCAGCCCCTGCCGGTTCCTTCGGGATCAAAATAAAAATTGCATACGATGAAAAATATCGTTCTTTCCATTCTTCTTGCAATGGCGTCGCTGGCCGCCGCTGCGCAGGAAATGCGTGCGCCGGCCTACCCGCTTATAACGCACGACCCGTATTTCAGTATCTGGTCGACCACCGACGAGTTGGCAGCTTCGCCCACCAGGCACTGGACCGGGGCCAGCCATTCCTTGTTGGGTTTGATCAGGGTCGACGGTAAAACATATCGCTTCATGGGCGAAAAAGAAAGATCGTTTAAAACCCTGGTGCCTGCCGCCGATGAAGTGGCGTATAGCGCGTTATCAACCGAAACGACGCCTGGCGACGACTGGATGAAACCAGGATACAATACCAATGGATGGTCAAAATCAAAAGCGCCCTATACGGCCTGGAAAGCGCGTGACATCTGGGTGCGGCGATTGTTCAATATCGATGCCGCCGGCGCGGGGAAAATTTTCCTGAAGCTGAAGCACGATGATGATGTGGAAGTGTTCATCAACGGCGACCTGGTGTATGCTGCCAAAGGCGTTGCGGGTAAGTATTTCTACCTGCCGCTGACGGAGGCGGTGGTAAGCCGGCTGAAGAAAACCGATAACCTGCTGGCCGTTCATGTGACCAATACCGGCGGCGAAGCCTGGCTCGACGCCGGCATCGCGGAAGAAGTGCCCGACCCCGCTGACCCCAATGTACAACCGGCGTCACAAACAGGGGTAACGGTAACCGCTACCCGAACTACATATCATTTTCTTTGCGGCGCTGCCAGGCTGGAACTGGCATTCACTTCGCCGCTGGTGATCACCGATCTGGACCTGCTGGCCCGGCCCGTATCCTATATCACTGCCAGGGTATCTTCTTCCGATGCTGTTTCGCACACCGTTCAGCTCTATGTAGGCGCCAGCACGGACATAGCCGTCAATACGCCGGCCCAACCGGTAAAAGCCGACGCTTATACGGCCAACGGCCTGAAGATTCTTAGGGCAGGCACCACCGAACAGCCGGTATTGAAGAAAAAAGGCGATGATCTTCGGATCGATTGGGGCTATATGTATGTAGCCGTTCCTGAGAACGATCATACGCCCAAACAATTTATCAATGAGAACCTGAAAGGGTCACAGGCTTTTTTCGGTACGGGTAAATCATCCGCCACCGGCAAGCACCTGCTGCTGAACACCAGTGTTGACCTTGGTACGATTGGCAACGCCGTTACCGAACAGGTTTTCCTGGTTGGCTATGACGACCTGACATCGATACAATATTTCGGTACAAACCTGAAACCCTGGTGGCGCGATGGAAAGAACACATCCATGGAAGAACAGTTATCGCTGGCGTGGAAAGAATACCGGTCGGTGCTGGCCAAATGTGAGGCAACCGACAAAATGATCTGGAACGATGCTTTTGCGGCCGGCGGTAACCAGTATGCCCAGCTATGTGCGCTGGCCTACCGGCAAAGCCTGGCCGCACACAAGCTGGTGAAAAGCCCGCAGGGCGCCATGCTCTGGCTGTCGAAAGAAAATTTCAGCAATGGCTCCATCAACACCGTTGATATAAGCTACCCTTCATCACCCCTTTACCTGGCTTATAATACAGAACTGATGAAGGGCATGCTGAATGGCATAGTATATTACAGCGAAAGCGGCAAGTGGAACAAACCTTACCCCGCGCATGATATAGGCACCTACCCGTTGGCCAACGGACAAACCTACGGTGAAGACATGCCTGTGGAAGAATGTGGTAATATGGTGATTCTTTTCGGCGCCATCAGCAAGGTGGAAGGGAACAGCGACTATGCAGCCAAACACTGGAATACAGTAAGCACCTGGGCGGAATACCTGGTGAAAGACGGGTTCGATCCTGCCAATCAATTGTGCACCGATGATTTTGCCGGCCACCTGGCGCGTAATGCCAACCTGTCGGTAAAAGCGATTGTGGGTATTGGCTGTTATGCGCAGATGGCTGAAAGCCTGGGTAAAAAAGATATTGCCGACAAGTACTTCGGCATTGCCCGGGAGATGGCGAAAAAGTGGATGCAGATGGCCGATGACGGCGATCACTACGCATTGACCTTTGACGGACAAGGAACTTGGAGCCAGAAGTACAACATGGTATGGGACAAGCTGCTGAAGCTGGATATTTTCCCCCAGGAAGTTTACCGGAAAGAAATTGATTATTACCTGACCAAGCAAAATGTATATGGATTGCCGTTAGACAGCCGCCGGTCTTATACCAAATCGGACTGGATATTGTGGACCTCTGCATTGACCGATGATCCCGCCAAATTCAACGCGCTGATACAACCGGTGTACCGCTATGCAACAGAAACGGCGTCGCGGGTGCCGTTGAGCGACTGGCATGAAACCACTGATGGCAAAATGGTAGGCTTCCAGGCCAGGAGCGTGGTAGGCGGCTACTTTATTAAAGTGCTGGAAAACAAGCTTAAAAATGAAAAGCGCCGGAACCTTTACTAAACGGCTAGCCGGTCACTTTGCAGCAACCGGCTCAGCGTTTCACTGGCTCAATATGAAATTCTTGGTAATAATATGCTTACAGGCTGTCGGCATGTACGATGTATTGGGTTGAATACTGGTTGCCACAGGTGAAGCGAACAAAATACGCGCCTGCGGAAAGATCTTTCATGTTAATGATCAGTTGCGGCATGGCTTTCGCCTCGGAGATCTTTTTTACCAGGGCGCCTTCGCCGTTGTAAATCTCGGCCGACACCTGCTTTTGCTGCCAGCCCAGCGGTGTCAGGAAAACCTGCTCGCCGGTAACCGGATCGATGCTCACTTCTGTTTTAACAAAGGCTTCTTTTTTGTTCAGAGTAACCATTTTTACAGAAGAGTATTGAATGTCGCCTTTCATGCTGCGGGTACGCAGGCGGTAGAATACCGCGCCCATGGTAGACGCCGAACGGGCATCGTCGTTGAAGCGGTACAGGCCATCATTCTCCATATCTGTTTTACGGAACATGCCGATTTCACGGAAGATCTCGCCATCTACGCTTTTTTCTATGGCAATATCCTGGATATTGTCCTGGTTCGGGCTGCTCCAGTTCAGTTGCACTACATCCTGCTGCATCCTGGCCTGGAAGCCTACGATGTCGGGCATGTAAACAGTGGCCATATCGGGGTTAACATCTTTCAGCTCGATTTTATACGTGCTGATACCACCCCAGTTGTTATCATTGTTGCGGTTGATGCCGATCTTGATGCGTATCACGGCAACGTTCTTATTGATGATGCTGAGCTTTTCGTTATCGGCTTTGCGGGTAGGGCCGTACTTGTTCTCAGCGCGGTAACCGTATCCGTTGGAAGAGATCGCAAGGCTGGTAATTTCCGAATCGTAAACCACTTTGCTGTTAGCGCCAAGGTTGCATTCAGCAAACTCCTGTGCAATGCCGTAGTTGCTCAACCCCGAGATCGAGGTGGTTATTTCAGGCAGCGCGTGCAGGCTCATCTGGTTGTTGTTATGCGGAACGAAAGTGAAACTGAACTCTATCCACGAAGGGCCATTGATATTCATGTATTCAACCTCGGGCTGGAAAGAAGATACGGCGCCGTTGCTGTTATGGGTTAATTGCTTCAGGTTGACACCGGGTGACATGCTTTCGATTTTCACGATACAGTCGGCGGCGGCATCTTTTGTAACTGCAGAAAAACGGTAGGTAGCGCCCTTGTGACCGGCATTACCCGCAATAAGCTGGTAATTAGCGAAGCGGATGTCCTGCGCATTTGCGCTGCTCAGGAAGAAAAGCGCTGCCAGTAAAATGGCGAGGCTAATCAGGTTTACGATTGCTTGGCTGCTAAAGCGAGGGTACGTTTTCATAACAATCAACATTGGGTAAGGAACTGGTGACCTTAGCTTTCCCGGATGTCGGATTTCTTTTTAAAGGATCAACGATACAAAGATTGCCAGGTGTTTCGGAAAATACAAGCTGCCATAGGGTTTTTTCGATTATCGACCCTTTTTCTTCGAGTAATAGCCCTTTAAATTGGTATTTACCAGTGTGTTTATCGTAGATATACGGTGATTCTGCCTCAGTTTCCTGCAACTAAGGCCTTCTTTTCTCAAAAGCAGGGCCCGATAACTGCAGAAAATACGGTGGCGATGGTAATATGTCCCGGCGGCTTAAAGACCGGGCTCGCCGCCGACAAAATCGTCCAGGTCGCGGCGCTCTTTTTTGGTGGGCCGGCCCACTTTGCTCTGGCGTTTGCCGGTATTAAAACTCGAAGCCTGGTACCGGATGGCTTCTTTGTCTTCGACCGGTGTAAGGTCTTCATAATATTGAATCGCTTCGCTGTACTGCACACGGTGATCCAGTAGTCCCTTTACCCTGATCACCCAGCGCCGCGCTTCCGTTCTTATATCATATTCATCGCCCGCTACCACCGCCCTCGACGCCTTTACCGCTTCACCGTTAAGCCGCACTTTGCCACGGTCAATTGCCTCGGCGGCAATGCTGCGGGTTTTAAAGATCCGGATGGACCATAGGTATTTATCAATGCGGAGCTTTTCCACACTGTTTACTCGTTGTTTAATTCTGCAAAAAACCGATGAAAATACGGTATCGTTTCAATGCCCTTATAATAGTTGTACAGGTCATATTTTTCGTTCGGCGAATGCAGGTTGTCGCTGTCAAGGCCGAATCCCATGAATACGATCTTCAGGCCAAGCTCTTTTTCGAAGAGGGCGCAGATGGGTATGCTGCCGCCGCCGCGAACGGGAATGGGCGGTTTGCCGTAGGTGGCCTCGATGGCCCGGGCCGCAGCCCTGTAGCCGTCTGAATCAATCGGCGTCATATACGGTTCACCACCGTGATGCAGACTCGCTTTCAGCGTTACACAGGAAGGAGTGATTTTGTGCAGGTGGTCAATCAGCAGCCGCGTGATCTTATCCGAATGCTGGTCGGGCACCAGCCGGCACGAGATTTTGGCAAAGGCTTTTGACGGTAATACGGTTTTAGCGCCTTCGCCTGTATAACCACCCCAGATACCGTTCACTTCGAGCGTAGGCCTGATACCGGTGCGTTCGCCGGTAGTATATCCTTTCTCTCCCCATAATGCGTCGATACCCAGATCGGCCATATATTCCGATTCGCTGAAAGGCGCCTCCGCCATCAGCCGTCGCTCTTCAATGCCCGCTTCCACTACGTCGTCGTAAAAACCGGGAATGGTGATGCGGTTGTTTTCGTCGTGCAGGCTGGCGATCATCTGGCATAAGATCGTGATGGGATTTGCTACGGCGCCGCCATATATACCGCTGTGCAGGTCGCGGTTGGCGCCGGTTATTTCCACTTCTATATACGAGAGGCCGCGAACGCCGATGTCGATAGAAGGATCGTCTTTGCTGATCATTGCCGTGTCGCTGATCAAAATAACGTCGGCGTCGAGCAGGGCTTTGTTATTGGCTACAAAATCAGCCAGGTTCGGCGACCCCACTTCTTCTTCGCCCTCGATCAGGAATTTGATATTGGTGGGAAGGGTGCCGGTGCGAACCATGGCTTCCATAGCCTTCACGTGCATGTAAAACTGGCCTTTGTCGTCGGCCGAGCCACGCGCATAGATGGCCCCGTTTTTAACCACGGGCTCGAAGGGGCCGCTGTGCCACAATTCAAGCGGGTCGGGCGGTTGCACATCGTAGTGCCCGTACACCAGCACGGTAGGCTTCGACGGGTCGGTGATTTTTTCTCCGTAAACAATGGGGTGCCCTTTCGTTTCATAAACAACTGCTTTATCGGCTCCCGAGGCCAGCAGGCTTTGTTTCACTGCTTCGGCACACCGCGCCATATCCGGTTTATGCTCGCCTCGGGCGCTGATGCTGGGGATCTTCAGCAATTCGATCAGCTCGTCGAGAAATTTGTCTTTATTGTGCTCCAGGTAATCTGTCCATGCTTTCATTGTTGCCGGTTTGCAGCAACAAATGTAGTCGGTTTTCCGGTAAGCGATCCGGGCAACCGGTGTTTCTCATTCGACCGCAGTCTTTTCAATGTCCAGTCGGGCCTTCTCTCAAACGGCTGCTGCCGGACAGCGCAATCGGTTTTGGCACAGAGGGGGCAGGAAAAAGATTCGCATCCGTCAGAATGCACGAACAATTCAATGGAAGCGCCGAAAGCCAACCGTATCTGTTCGCTCAGCGCATCTATTTCGCGGTGTGCTTCCTTGACGTTGAAATACCAGGGTACCGTCAGGTGGCAGTCAATGTGCAATACGCTGCCGTATTTGATCACGCGCAGATTGTGAACATCGATCCAGTTGACGCTTCTCACCCGGTTGAGCAGGTCAACCACCTGCCGCAGCAACACTTCATCGGCTTCATCCATGATGCCTGCGAGCGACCGGCGGAGTATCTGGTAACCGGTGAACATGATGAAGAAGCTGAAGGCGAGCGCTACCAGGGGATCGATCACCTGCTTGCCGGTCAGGTACACCAGTCCGACAGCCACCAGGATGCCGATGGTGCTGTAGGTGTCTGACTGGAGATGGCGGCCGCTCGCTTCGAGCGCCAGCGATTTGTTTTGCCGGCCCCGGCGAACCGCCAGGCCGCCCATAATATAATTGATCAACCCCGTAAATGCCACCAGGAACATACCCCGGCCGAGTTGTTGTAACGGTTGGGGGTAAACGATGTGGCGGATGGCTTCGTAAATGATGAACAGACCGGCGATGATAATAAGGGTGCCTTCCACGGCCGCCGAAATGAATTCAGCCTTACCGTGCCCGTAAGGATGGTCGGTATCGCGCGGCTTGGCGGCGATATAGAGCGAGTAAAGCCCGATAAAACCCGACACGACGTTAACGGTGCTCTCCAGCGCATCGGTAAGAATGGCAACGGATTGCGTAAGAAACCAGGCGAGTATCTTTATGGCAAATAAAAGTACTGCCACGAACACTACCCAGCGCTGTATGCGCAGGTTTTCCGTTGCTTCCTGCCGCATTATTTCATAGCCGAGTCAAAACGCTGCTGCACATAATCCCAGTTCACCACATTCCACCAGCTCTCGATATAGTCAGGGCGTTTGTTCTGGTACTTCAGGTAATAGGCATGCTCCCATACGTCGAGACCCAGCAGGGGGATGCCTGTTGTTCCTGCAACGGGCATCAGGGGGTTGTCCTGATTAGGTGTTGAAGTGACCAGCAGGCTTTTGTCTTTCAGTATCAGCCAGGCCCAGCCACTGCCGAACCGGGCTTTTGCCGCGTCTCCGAACACTGTTTTGAATTTATCGAAACCACCGAATTTGCTGTCGATGGCCGCCTGGAGACTGCCGCCCGGCGCGTTGCCGCTGGCTGGCGCTTTCATGCTTTTCCAGAACATTTCATGGTTATAATGCCCGCCTGCATTGTTGCGCAGTTTTTCCGAGTATTTGTTGATGCGGGCCAGCAATGCTTCCAGCGGTTTGGAAGTATCCACTTTTTCGGCCACGGCCGCCTCGTTCAGGTTCTTGGTGTACGCGGCTGCATGCTTTGTATAATGAATTTCCATCGTCTTGGCGTCGATCGATGGCTCCAGTGCCTGGTAGTCGTAAGGCAGGGGTGTTTGCTGGTAAGGGGTCTGGAACAAGGGGCTCTCTGTCCATGCGGCAGGTTGCGGAGCATCGGCTGCGCGGGTGGCGCCGGCGATCAGCGATCCGCCCAGTCCGAGTGCGATCGAGGCCCGGGCGCCGGTGCCGATGAACTGGCGGCGGGAATGTTTATCTGGCTTCATCTGTACTAATTTTGTAAACTGAAATTACCAATTGTTTGCCACAACCATGGTGTAAATGGGTTTTTTACCGGTTAAACAAATGTTTATCAACCTGCCGCCTTTGTTTTCGGGCTGAAAGAAATCGCCGGATGATGGAAACCATCTGCTGCGGTGTGGAGAAGGCAGCACTAGCTGTCTGCCGGTTTGCGACGCAGGAGCCTGAACAGGCGGTAATAGAATTCCTTGTTGAAAAGCTGCGAATCGTGCAGGGCTTTATAGATCAGGAACAGCCCGATCGGCAGCAGCACGAAAGTGGCCAGCCACATACCCGACAGGGGCGACATCACCGCCTCTTTCACCAGCTTCTTGCCGAAATTATTCAACAGGAAAAATATCACGAAGAATATCACGGCAAAAACAAGCGGTGTGCCAATGCCGCCTTTCCGGATGATCGAACCCAGGGGCGCGCCGATCAGGAACAATACCAGGCACGCTACCGACAACGTGAATTTCTCGTGCCAGGCGATTTCGTGAAACCGCAGGTTTTTCGAACGCGATTCATAATCGGCCTTGTTGATGTCCATTGTGCTTCTCAAGACCGATAACTGCGAGATCACCCGCTCGTTGGCAGGATTGAAAACGCTGTCGGGGAAAATGCCTTTCAGCGAATCGGGCCGGGTGATCGTACCGACAGGCGCCCCCCATCCCGTATCGACCTGTTTTACGAAACTGAGGTAAGGGCTTATTTCAGTGTTCACTTTTTTCTGGAAGAGGGTATGGATGCCCTGCAGAGAGTCGATTGCTTTGTGCAACTGCCGAATGCTGAGCATCTGGTAATTGTCTTTAAAAAGACTGTCGTCGGTTTTCGCCATCAGCAGTGAGCTCATGTCGATCACTTTCTTGAATTCCTTGAAGCCCAGCCGGATGTATTCGGTATTCAGGTTCGTTCTTGAACCACGTTCGCTGTAACGCCAGCCGTCGATGAGCTTGAATTCAAGAAAACGTTTATCGTCGGATACCCGCATAATGCCGCTGCGTGCAATGATGATATTGTCCTGCAGCGACCGGTCTTTTTCAAAAATGACGACATCGCGCAGCGTTGAATCGTCTTTCTCCTTTTTACCCACTTTGATGGCATACCCCGGAAGCGTGGTATAAAAAGCGCCTTCGCGCATATCGAAGGCTGGTTTTTTGTTGATGATATCGTATTTAAGGCGGTTGAGCTTCAGGTTGGCAACGGGAATGATATTGTTGTTGAAGAGGAAAGCCACCCCGGTGAGCAGCAGGCTGACGAGCAGCAGGGGCTGCATAAAACGCAGCAAAGAGATCCCCGCCGATTTGATCGCCACCAGCTCAAAGGTTTCGCCCAGGTTGCCGAATGTCATGATCGACGAAAGCAGTACGGCCAGTGGCAGCGCCAGTGGCAGTACGGTCGCCGCCACGTAAACCACCACTTCTCCTACCGTGCCCATATCGAGCCCCTTGCCGACAAAGTCGTCGATATAGAGCCAGAAGAATTGCAGCACCAGCACAAACAACGTGATGAAAAAAGTGGCAATGAAAGGGCCCACAAAAGATTTGACGATGAGCTTATCTAACTGCTTGAACACGGTTTTTAATTACCCAGGCGGTGAAACAGGTCTTTGACCTGGTAGGCCCAAAGCTGGCCGGCGTCTTTGATCTCTTTCTTTTCGGCAAAATCGTTGATCACCAGGATTGTCTGGTTGGTTACATCTGATTTTTCGATGCGGAATTCAAAAAACTCGTCTTTAGGGGCATGCAGCCAGTGAAAGCGAATAAAGCTGTTCTCTTCGCTTTCCAGCACCTCGGCCTTATCGGTAGAGCCACTCCATGAAAAACTGAAAACCTGGTCACGCTCATCCACTTTATCGGCAAACCACTCCTGCAGGCCTGCGGGCGTGCTCAGGAATTCGTACAATATGTTGGGGGAACACCTAACCGGATATTCAAGCGTATACTGTTGTTTCTTCATTGCCTGTCTGTGACTGTCTTAACGAGTACAATCGCTGCAATAATATAGAATTAAATGAACTGGCAAAATTCTGTCGGGTGTATTTTTTTGAAAGCGGAAACAAAAAGACGATGTTGGTAAAAAGCCCATTTTATTGCTGAAAATCAAGGTATTTAAAGCGGTATTTCATGCATTTACTTGCTTGGTTGTTAATAAGTTGTGAAATATTGCCGGTAAAGCATCTTTTTTCTGTGCAAGAAATTTCCCCTTCCTGCGTTTTAAGGAGCGAATAACCCATGTACCAAGCTACAACACCCTAAAACCATCCGTGTATGAGTATGCGCCAGCTCAAGATCTCCAAGTCGATCACCAACCGTGAATCGCAGAGTCTTGAAAAATACCTCCAGGAAATTGGAAAGGTAGAACTGATCAGTCCTGAAGAGGAAGTGAGGCTGGGCCGCCTGATCAAGCAGGGCGACCAGCGGTCGCTTGACCGGCTGACCCGTGCCAACCTCCGCTTTGTGGTATCGGTGGCGAAGCAATACCAGAACCAGGGACTTTCGCTGCCCGACCTGATCAACGAAGGCAACCTCGGTCTTATCAAGGCAGCCCATCGCTTTGATGAAACCCGCGGCTTCAAATTCATTTCCTACGCGGTATGGTGGGTTCGCCAGAGCATTCTGCAGGCGTTGGCCGAGCAGAGCCGGATCGTTCGTCTGCCGTTGAACAAAGTGGGGCTGACCAGCCGCATCCAGAAGGCCTATGCCCAGCTTGAGCAGGAGTTCGAGCGTGAGCCCAGCGCCGAAGAGCTGGCCGACCTGCTCGATATGGATATCGACGAAGTGCGTTCCACCATGGGCATTTCCGCCCGCCATGTAAGCATGGATACGCCGCTGGCAGAGGGAGAAGACAATACCATGATCGATATATTCGAGAACCCGAATGCCGAGCGCACCGACAAGAATATCGAGCACGATGAGAGCCTGTCGCAGGAGATCGCCCGTTCCATGCTGGTGCTTACCGAGCGCCAGAAAGAGGTGATCTGCTATTTCTTTGGTATTGGTGTTGACCACCCTATGAGCCTGGAAGACATCGGCGAGAAATTCAACCTCACCCGCGAACGCGTTCGCCAGATCAAAGACAAAGCCATCACCAAACTCCAGGCAAATTCCCGCAGCAAAGAGTTGCGCACTTACCTCGGCGTTTAATTTTAGGCATTGAACTATATTTGCAGGCCGCCGGCGATACGCCAGCGGCCTGTTGTATTAGGTTTATGGTTTATGGTCTGTGGTTTATGGTTGCTGCTGCCGGTGGAGTTTGCTTCACACACAGCGACCCAACCATAAACCACAGACCATAAACCATAAACTATTCAAGCATGTTTGAATCACTCAGCGAGAAATTGGAATCCGCCTTTAAACAGATTAAGGGTGAAGGGCGGATTACGGAACTGAATGTAGCGGCAACGGTAAAGGACATCCGCCGGGCCCTGGTCGATGCCGACGTGAACTATAAGATCGCGAAAGAATTTACCGATACCATCCGGGAAAAGGCGATGGGCGAGAAGGTGCTTACAGCGGTGAGCCCCGGGCAGCTCATGGTCAAGATCGTAAAAGACGAGCTGGCGCAACTGATGGGGGGCGCCGAAAGCGTTTTCAACGCCAAAGGCAACCCCGCGGTGATATTGATCGCCGGCCTGCAGGGGTCGGGTAAAACGACTTTTAGCGGGAAGCTGGCCAGCTACCTGAAAACCAAAAAGGGGCTGAGCCCGATGCTGGTGGCGGCCGACATTTATCGCCCCGCGGCGATCGACCAGTTGACAGTGCTGGGCGGTCAGATCGGCGTGGAGGTGTTCAGCGAGCCCGATAATAAAGACGCGGTCGACATTGCCCGCAAGGCGGTGGCCGAAGCCCGCAGCCGTAATAAGAACGTGGTGATCATCGATACCGCCGGCCGCCTGGCGGTAGACGAAGCGATGATGACCGAAGTGGCCAATGTAAAAGCGGCGGTTAATCCCCAGGAGATATTATTCGTGGTCGATTCGATGACCGGTCAGGATGCGGTGAATACCGCCAAAGCGTTTAACGAGCGGCTCGATTTCTCGGGGGTGGTGCTGACCAAGCTCGACGGTGATACCCGCGGGGGCGCAGCCCTGTCGATCAGGTATGTGGTAAACAAGCCCATCAAATTCGTGAGCAGCGGCGAGAAGATGGATACCCTCGATGTTTTTTACCCCGAGCGGATGGCCCAGCGGATCCTCGGTATGGGTGATATCACTACCCTGGTGGAGCGCGCCCAGGCCCAGTTCGACGAAGCCGAGGCCAAGAAGCTGGAGAAAAAGATTCGCAAGAACCAGTTCGATTTTGCCGATTTCAAGCAGCAGTTGGAGCAGATCAAGAAGATGGGAAATATCAAAGACCTGCTGGCGATGATTCCCGGCGTGGGCAAAGCCATCAAAGACATCGACATCAGCGACGATGCGTTTAAAGGCATCGAGGCCATGATCAACAGCATGACGCCCTATGAACGGAGCAACCCCGATGTGATCGACCAGAGCCGCCGTAAGCGGATTGCCGGGGGAGCAGGCAAAGATATTACCGATGTGAACGCTTTTATGAAGCAGTTCGAGCAAATGAAAGATATGATGAAAATGATGAATAAGATGCCGATGGGGGGAAAAATGCCGGGAATGGGTGGTTTTGGCCGCCGGTGATCCTTTGAAAATTCTTAATAATTTATTTAGTTTGCAAGTAACAGCAGGATAGCTACTTTTGCAGTCCTTATCAAAGAAACCCTATTTATTCACGCATTTAAATTTTTATTTACGATGCCAGTTAAAATGAGATTGCAGCGTCACGGGAGCAAGAAGAGGCCCTTCTACTTCATCGTTGTGGCCGACGCCCGTGCACCCAGAGATGGAAAATTCATTCAGAAGATCGGTACGTACAATCCGCTGACCGTTCCCGCCACCATTCAGCTCGATCGCCAGCGTGCGCTCGATTGGCTGCACAAAGGTGCAGAGCCGACCGATACGGTTCGCCGGATCCTGTCTTTCAAGGGTGTACTGTACCTGAAACATCTGCTGCGCGGCGTGAAACTGGGCTTATTCGACGATGTTACCGCAATGACCAAATTTGAAGTTTGGCACAAGGAGCATGAAGCACAGTTGAAGAAGCGCGCCGACGAACACCGTAAGCAACGCCAGGGCACCGGTCGCCGCCCGATGGGAAGCAATGGCCCCCGTCGCCCGCAGCCGCGTCCTGAAGGAGGCGCCGCCGCTGCTGAATAAGCCGGCTGATGTGCATATTATTGGAGATCCCGGGTTGTGCCCGGGATTTTTTTTACTTCCTAATTTTGCGCTCGTGAATTATTTATCCATCGGCAAGATCGTCGGCAGTTTTGGTGTGCAGGGCGAAGTGGTGCTTCAGCACGCCCTTGGTAAGAAGACTGCCTTACAAGACCTCGAAGCGCTTTTCGTTGAAATGCGCAAAGGTGAATTCCTGCCCTATTTTATTGTATCGGCCCGCGCAAAAAGCGATACCGAAATTTATATAAAGCTGGAAGGCGTCGACAGCCGTGAAGCAGCGCTGAAACTCAACCAGCGACCGGTGTGGCTGGAGGAATCCGACTTCAAACGGTTTGCTTCTGCCTCGGCTTCGATTTCCCTGCTGGGCTTTTCGGTTATACATGGGGGTGAGAACCTGGGTGAAATACGGGAAGTGATCGAGCAGCCGCACCAGGTGCTCTGTCGAATCGACCTCAACGGCAAGGAGGCCCTGCTGCCGGTAAATGAGAGCACGCTTGTGAAAGTGGACCAGCCGGCCAGGCTCGTTTACCTGAATCTACCTGACGGGCTGCTGGATCTGTACGCCTGAGAACCCACCCGTCGGGTGCCACCCGACGGGTGGAGAGCCGCTTAGGCGGTTGCAATCTCGTTTGACCAGCCTTTTTCCAGGGCGAATGGCTTGTGCTCGAGGCCCAGCAGCTTTTCCATCTGAAGGTGATGGCGTTCATTGTGCGCTACCAGGAATGACAGCAGGTCTCCCAGTGGCAGTCTTATCCACCGCGCTATGCTGATCGGTATACGGATCGCTTTCATATTCACTCCTGCCGCACGATCAAGTGTGTCGAGCAGCCGGCGCTGGTGGCCCGAAAACTCGGCAAGTACCGCCGCGGCATTCATACCCGGGGCGGGTGAATGGTCTTTGAAAGCTTTCATTTTGAGCCCGACGACCTCGTTCTTCGGCAACATCGCCCGGGTAAGGTAGGCGCCCAGCCAGCCAGGGTTGTACTCACCCAGCGGGTGTGAGCCGGCGCCGGCCATCCGCTGCTCTATTATCGGGAAATAGTACCGGTAATAGCTGTTCAGGTGTTCCAGCACCTGGAGGCAGTTCCAGCGGCCGGGGCCGTCGGTTGTTTCCAATGCTTCCCTGCTGTAGTGTTGCTGCAGATCGTTGGTGAAATCAAGCAATTGCAGCGAACTGTCTTTGAGCAACCTGAGAAAAATAGCTGTCTGCATACTGAAAATTTTCTCAAAACTACAGGCCCGGCCGCGACCGGATCTTGGCCCAGACCAAGATTTTCAGGACAGCTTCACAGTACCCATCAGTTTGCTGAAGGTGGTGGCATCGATACCGAGATAGGAGGCTAGGTATTTGTGCGGCACAAACTGCAATATATGCGGGCTTCTCGTTAACAGCGTTCTGAACTTTTCTTCGGCGCTATATACGATCAGCTCAATTTGCCGCTCAAGTGTGCCTGCGCATACCATGCACAGCGAGCGGTACATCATCTCGGCAAGGCAGGGATGTTTGTGGCGAAGCGTTTCCATTTGCCGGTAGCTGGTGCGCAGAAAACGGCTGGCCGTCAGCGTTTCCAGGTAATAGCGGCTTGGCTGCTGCAATAAAAAGCTGTCGATGATCCCCGAAAAAGAACAGGCATAGGTGAACACGACGGTCGCCTCTTTGTCGAGGTGTAAATGATAGCCCCGCTGTACGCCGTCAATCACCCAGTACAGGTGTTTCTCCGTTTCGCCTGCCGCCGTCAGTATCTCCTTG
>JBDHYM010000037.1:0-19585 GCA_039811405.1 Flavihumibacter sp.
TGGCGGGGTCAATATTGTATTGCGCAAACTTCATGCGGGCAAAATTAGGAAAGATACTAGCTTTGCCGCCCCATGTTGCGAAAAGAAGCCCGGCATACAATAGCGCTGGCGCTGCCCATCATTATCGGTGAGCTGGCGCAAATGGCCCTGCACCTGATCGACGCAGCGATGGTGGGCGCCATCAGCTACAAGCAGCTCGCCGCATCGGCGCTGGTCATCAATGCGATGAACATCCCGTTTGTGCTGGGTATCGGCATGACCATTTCGGTGTCGCAAATGGTGTCGCTGGCGCACGGCCGGAACGACCGGCAAAAAGTATCGCATTACCTGTACAACGGGTTTGTGCTTTGCACGGTGAGCGCGCTGCTGATCGCCGCCCTCCTGCTTTTCGGTGCACCGTTGCTGCGGCGCCTGAAGCAAGACCCCGAGGTAGTGGAACTGGCCATACCCTTTATGCGGCTGATGGGCCTGTCGATCATACCCATGATGCTGTTCATGACGCTGAAGCAATTTGCCGACGGGCTTCAATACACCAAAACGGCGATGACCCTATCGCTCGCTGCGCTGCCGCTGAACATATTGCTGAACTGGCTGCTGATCTACGGTCACTGGGGACTGCCGCGGCTGGAGCTGCTGGGTACAGGATGGGCTACGCTTATTACAAGAAGCCTTAGCTTTTTGTTGCTGGCCCTGGTAATATTACGCCATTCTACTTTTCGGTCATACATGGCCGTTAGTTCCAGCCAGTGGAAGCTGAAAGCCAAAACACTCCGGGAGCTGCTGCACATCGGTGTTCCCAGCAGCCTGCAGATCGGCCTGGAGGCCGGCGCCTTTGCCGTATCGGGCATCATTATTGGTACCCTCGGGGCCGTTCCCCAGGCGGCGCACCAGATCGCCCTGAGCTGCGCCTCTTTCACCTTTATGGTGTCGATGGGCCTGGCGCAGGCCGGCTCCATCCGCGTCAGCAATGCATTCGGTGCGGGCGACAGCTTCAAGATCAATCGCGTGGGAAGAAGCACCCTGCTGACCGCCCTTGCCTATGGTATTTTTTGCGCGGTTGTTTTCTCGCTGTTCCGCCGGCAGTTGCCGCTCCTGTTCAACGATAACAAGGAAGTGGTGGCCCTCGCGTCGCTGCTGTTATTATATGCGGCGCTGTTCCAGATATCCGACAGCACGCAGGCCATTGCCGCAGGATTGCTGCGGGGCATTAAAGACGTAAAGCTGCCTACCCTGCTGGTGGCGGTCGCTTACTGGGTGGTGGGCCTGCCGTTTGGTTACCTGCTGGCTTTCCATTTCGGGTGGGGGGCGCCGGGCATCTGGATCGGTTTGATCACCGGCCTCAGCCTGGCGGCAGTGTTTTTGGTGTTCCGCTTTCTGCGGATGAGCCGGCGGTAAGGGGCAGCCCGTCTTCCGTATCGAACTCGTTCAGGTAGATCCTTACCAGCACGAGTATATAGCTCATGAGCAGGGGGCCGAAGATCAGCCCGATAAAGCCGAACAGGCCCAGCCCCGAGATCACGCCCATTACTGTTACTACCGGGTGCACGTCGCCAAAACGTTTCAGCAGCGTCATGCGTGCCACCGTATCGATATTGCCCGTTACCAGCAGGCTGTACAGCAACAAGCCGGTACCCTGCCAGTTTTGGCCGTTGGCGTAGAGGAATATCACTACCGGCACCCAGATGATCATGGTGCCCACCATGGGGAAGAACGCAAACAGGCCGGTGAGCGTGCCCCAGATCAGGAACTCGGGCACACCGAAAATATAATAACCGATGGCGGCGGTAATACCCTGGATCACCGAGATCAGCGGAATACCGATGGCGTTGGCTTTAATGGTGTTTTGGGTTTCGGTCACCAGCAGGTCGATGTTCCTGTTCTTAAGCGGCGTGATGCGCACCAGGAATGCCTCCAGCTTCCTGCCTTCCACCAGCATGTAATAAAGCAGGAAGAGCATGATGACCAGGTTGGCTACCACATTGGAGGTGCTGTTCAGCAATGTGGGAATAATGCCCGTCAGCTTTTCGAAGAGCGCGCTCAGCGAATTGTTTTCCAGTATCTGGTAGTTGTACCTGCGTTCGATGGTTTCGATGGCATTTTTCAGCATGTCTACATACTGCTGCGGATGACTAAGGAACGACTTCACTTTCGGTTCCAGCAAAGTGACCACGAGGTACACGGGAATGCCCAAAACCACCAGGTAAAAAAGCAGGAAGCCGCCGGCGGTCCAGCCTTTTTTCCATTTCCGGCCTTCGGTCAGCTCAAAATATTTTGCGCGGCTGATGGTGTACAGCGTCAGGGCGCAGAGCATGCCTGGTATAAACATCCGCAGGCTGTAAAACAGCAGGAAGTTGAGCAGCAGGATCAGGGCCAGGAGAAAGAGTTGTTTTAGTTTGGTGTCGAAGCTTTTCATGACGGCTGTTTATCAAATCGCAGACCAGCATTGCGTGGCCGGTCAAATGCTGATTTTTCGGTTACGCGCTGCCGTAAGCCATTCACCGGTTACACGATGGCCTTCCACTACAAAGGCGGCCGCGTGCAGGGCGATGGTGGGGCACACATGCCAGGGCAGCATATACAAAACATCACCCGGGGTGAAATGCCGGCCGGGCGTTGTTTCCAATACCAGGTGCTCTTCGCTTTGGCCCACCACCCGCAGGCCGTCGGCGTTCAGCACCTGCACTCTTTTACCCGGTTCGTTCTCGGCGGCTACCGCTTTGTGCCCCAGGTCGAGGCAAATTCTGCCGGGTGCCGGCAGCGAGATCACCCTGGCCAGCAATACCGCCGCCGGCAGAAAAGGCTGCTCTTTAAAGGCCTGGTAGCCGGCATCCCAATAAATAAAGGTACCGGGACTGCAAACCCAGCTTCCTGTTGCGTGGACGGGGAAAGTGGGTGAGCCGCCGGCAACTACCGCGATGGGTTTGCCTGCCTGCTGCTCCCAGCCTGCCAGCCGCGAAACGACCGGTTCGAATGCCTGCCTCACGGCTTCCTCGCGGTCTGCCAGCACCGGCAGGTGCAGGTGGCCATCATAACAATGAAGTCCCGCGAAAACCAGCGCCGGGTTGTCCAATAGCTGCTGCAGCAGCGCCGCAACCGCCGCAGGCTCCACGCCGGTACGGTTTTGCCCCACATTCACATCGATCCATACCTGCAACTTAGTCCCTGCCGCTGCGGCCGCGGTCGCCATGGCTGCCACGGCAGTGCTGTTATCGGCCAGGCAGGAAAACAATGACGAAGGAAATGTTTTTACCAGCGCCAGCAGGCGGTCGAGGGTGGGCCCGACGGGCTGGTACGCCAACAATATATCGGGCGCCCCGTTGGCGGCGAGCATTTCCGCTTCGGCAATAGTGGCGCATTTGAACTGCCTGATACCTGCCTGCATCATCATCTGTACCGGCTCAACGGCCTTGCAGGTTT
The DNA here is from genome assembly GCA_039811405.1 of Flavihumibacter sp. Taxonomy (GTDB): domain Bacteria; phylum Bacteroidota; class Bacteroidia; order Chitinophagales; family Chitinophagaceae; genus Flavihumibacter. The sequence goes on from JBDHYM010000037.1 coordinate 3,418, forward strand.
TGACATGCGGCCGCAACCGGCCGGGGTTACCACCCACCATGCCAATCGCCGCGCTGATATTGTGCGCTACCCGTTCGCGGAACAGCAGGATCGCCGGCGAGGCGATTTTTTCGGGATGTTCTATGTCATACCAGTTCATGGCCGGGCAAGTTCAAACAATGCTTCGATCTCCACAGATATATTTCCGGGAAGCGAACCCATGCCCACGGCACTGCGAACGCCGATACCAAGGTCATCGCCCCATACGGCGGCAAAGAGCTCGCTGCAACCATTGATCACATAGGGATGCGCATCGAAGCCAGGTGTGCAGTTGACCATGCCCAGCACTTTTACCACCCTTCCGATTTTATCAAGGCTGCCCAACTGTTGTTTAATGGTCGACAGAATGGTGAGTCCCACCTGCTGCGCGGCGAGCTTACCGTCTTCCTTACTAACGGTGTCGCCTACCCGACCACACAACAGGTCGCCGGCGATGGTCACCGGGCCATGCCCCGATACATATACCTGGTTACCCAGTACGAGCAAAGGCTTATATACGCCTTTGGGCGCCGGCGCCGGCGGCAAGCTGAGTCCTAATGCGGCGAATCTTTCATCTGCGGTCATATCGGTTGTTTGGATGAACCGACAAGATACTGATTCTGCTTCTTTGAAGGCCCGGGCTTATTGCGGCAATACGCTTCCTTCGCGAATTTCATCGCTGGCTTTGGTAACCAGTTGGTCGCCGGCGTGCAGGTCGCCGTATATCTCGATCCGGCCTTCATTGATCCGGCCTTTTTTCACGCGCACTTTCCGGGCTTTCCCGTTTTCTGCAAGGATCACATAATTGCCTTCGGCATTGATCAGCAATGCGGATTCGGGGATCACAAAGAGGCTGTCGGTAGCGGGCAGCGGCATTTCCACTTCGGCCACCATGCCCGGCAGTAATTTTTTATTGCTGTTGTCGACGTCCATTTCCACCCGCTGCGAACGCAGCCGGCTGTCGATAGCGCCCGAAAGACGCACTACCCTGCCTTTAAAGGTTTGCCCCTGCAGCGCGGTTACGTGAAACGACAGCTCATTGCCGGTTTTGAGCAAGGGCGTATAAGCCTCGGGCACGGCAATGGCCAGGCGAAGCTTTTTCTGTTGCTGCAGTACAAACAGGGGCAGGTCAGATCCTTTGCCCGAAGGGCCCACATAGGCGCCCGTATTGGCATTTCTCGCCGAGATCACCCCGGCGAAAGGCGCGCGGATGGTCAGGTAGTCGCGGTTATTGGCCACCTCGTTATAGCCGGCCCTGGCCGCTTCCAGTTGCGCCAGGTCGCTTTGCTCGCGGGCCCTTGCCTGGTCGAGATCGGTGGGAGAAATGGTACCCGGTGTTTTACTGGTTTCCAACAGCCGTTCGTAATAGGCGCGGCTGTTGATATGGGTGGCTTCGATCGATTTCAAACGGGCAGCGGCGCCAGACAATTGGGCGTTCATCTCCGGCGCTTCCAGGGTGGCCAGCAACTGGCCTGCCTTTACTTCGCTGCCCACATCCACCCATATCTTTTGCACAAAGCTGTTTGCCTTGGCATAAAGATCGACTTTTTCGAAAGCGATGAGCTCGCCGGGCATTTTCAGCACGGTACGCAGGCTGCCTTTTTCCAGTGGAAATGTTTCTATCTTTTCCGGCTTTTGCACCAGCGCCGGGTCTTCGGGCTTCACCGCAGAGTGGCAGGCATACAACGCACAAATAGCGGCGACCGCCGGCAAGGACTTTATATTGAATGATTTCATGCTTGGTTGTTTTCAGTGTGAACGTAGAAATGACTGTCGGGATCTTCGGGATCGAGCGATACCGAACGAGTACTGGTTTTGCCCTGCATCCAGGCAAAGAGCAGCGGCAGCACCAGCAGCACGGCGACGGTGGAAGCAATGAGCCCGCCGATCACCGCGCGCCCCAGGGGCGATACCTGGTCTCCCCCTTCCCCATGCCCGATGGCCATGGGCAGCATGCCCGCCACCATCGCAAGACTGGTCATGATGATCGGACGGATGCGTAGCCCGGCCGCTTCGCGCGCGCTCAACAACGCGTCGTGGTTGTGCAGCCGCAGCTCTTCGGCATTGGTGATCATCAGCACGGCGTTGGCAATGGAAACGCCGACCGACATGATGATGCCCATATACGATTGCAGGTTCAGCGTAGAGCCGGTGATCCACAGCAGCAGCAGCGCACCGAGCACCACGGCCGGCACCGCCGCCAGAATGACCAGGGGCACTTTGAAGCTCTGGAAATTCGCGGCCAGCATCAGGAAGATCACCACGATGGCCACCAGCAGACCGCTTTGCAGGCTCGACAAGGTATCTGACAATACCGTGCTCAGGCCGATTCTTTCTATGAACAAACCGCGCGGCAGCTCGCCCAGCGAGGCGATGATCTTATCGACCTCTGCAGACGCGGTACCCAGATCGGTTTTATACAGGTTGGCCGTAACGCTTACATAAGGCAGCGCGCCCAGGTTGTCGTTTTCGCCCCGGGTGGTGTCGGGCATGATGCTCGCCACCTCGCCCAATACCGGTCGGTTGTTGTTGCGCAGCAGGGGTATCTCGCGGATATCTTCTTCCGAGCGCATTTCATTCAGCGGCACCTGCACCTGCACAGCATATGACAGCCCCGCTTTTTCATCGATCCAGTTGTTTTTTTCGGTATAACGCGACGATGAGGTGGCGGCGATCAGCGATCGCGAGATATCACTCATGTCCACCCCCAGTTGCGCGGCTTTCACCCGATCGATCTCGATGCGCAACGCGGGATATTTGGTGGGTTGCGACAACTGCACGTCGCGCATGTAGTTTACTTTCTGCAATGCCGCTACGATTTTGGCGGCATACGCTTCGTTCAGCGTTTTGTCTTTGCCGGTGATGCGCACTTCTACGGGCGTGGGTGATCCCTGGCTCAGTACTTTTTCGGTCAGCTCGATGGGCTCGAAGCTGAGCTTTACATCGGGTATCGCCTGCTTCATGCGGGCACGCAACCGGTCTTTGAACTGTTCCATATCCACGGGATAATCTTTCAGCGCCACCTGGAACACGGCTTCCTGCGGGCCGGCCATGAACAGGTAGATCGGGCTCACTGAAAACAAGGCCGGGTGCTGGCCCACATACACCGAGCTGATGCCGATATGCTCCTTCCCTACCATTTTCTCCAGCTCCCGCAAAAACACGAGCGATCGTTCTTCGGTTCGCTCAATGCGTGTGCCCGCCGGCGCCCGCAATCTTACCTGGAACTGGCTTGAATTTGTTTTCGGCAATACGTCTTCTCCCACATGCCCGATGATCAGGAAGATCGCAGCGATCGTCAGCACCAGGTAACCGATGGTGATGGGCGCCCGGTAAGGCATACAGCGGTTTACAAAACGCATGAAGCGGTTACGGAACCGCTCAAAGGCGCCGATCTTGCCGTTGTTGTTGAAATCGTCGCGCTCCACCAGCAGGCGTTTCTGGTTGAACGTGTTTTTTTCTTCCGCGCTGTCGACCGGCTGCAGCGGGTGGTGCTGTTTCATCAGCCAGTTGGCCATGACGGGCACGAAGGTCTGCGACAGCAGGAAGCTGATCACCATCGAGAAGCCGATGGCCATGGCCAACGGAAGGAACAGCGCGCCGGGTATGCCGGCCATGGTAAGGGCCGGCGCAAACACCGACAGGATGCACAGCAATATCAGCAGCTTGGGAAAGGCAATCTCCTTACAGGCATCCCAGATGGCGAGGGCCTTCGGTTTACCCATGTCGAAATGCTGGTGAATATTCTCAATGGTCACGGTGCTTTCATCTACCAGGATGCCGATGGCGAGTGCCAGCCCGCTGAGCGACATGATATTGATCGTCTGCCCGAACAGCTTCAAAAACAGCACGCCCGATATGATCGATATCGGGATGGTCATGATCACGATCAGCGCCGCCCGACGATCGCCGAGAAACAGCAACACCATCAGCCCCGTAAGCAGGGCGCCGATGATGCCTTCGGTAACCAGGCTCTTCACCGCGTTGATCACGTACACCGACTGGTCGAATTCGTACGACAGCTTTACGTCTTCGGGCAGCGTGCTTTGTATTTTGGGAAGGGCCGCCTTGAGCTGGTTCACCACATCCCAGGTGGAAGCATCGGCCGATTTTGCAATGCTCACATACACCGATCTCTTTCCGTTAACCAGTGCATAGCCCGCTGTGAAATCGGCGCCGTCTTTCACGGTAGCAATGTCGCGCAGGTAAAGATTCTCCACGCCGCCTTTGAAAAGCGGTATGTTCTCGAAGTCTTTGATGGTGCGGATGGTATTGTTGGTGGGTGTGATGTACTGCTTGTCGCCGATGCGGATATTACCCGCGGGCGCCGTCTGGTTATTGAGGCGGATGGCTTCCACCACCTGGTCGGGTGTTATATTATGCGACCGCAGTGCGGCGGGATCGACGTTGATCTCGACGGTACGTACGTTACCGCCGAAGGGCGGCGGCGCCAACAGGCCGGGTATCGACGTGAAGGAAGCCCGTACATATACGTTGGCCAGGTCTTGCAGCTCGTTGTTGGAGCGTGTGGGGCTGCTCAATACCAACTGCCCTACCGGCAGCGACGAGGCGTCGAAGCGGATCACAAAAGGCGGCTGGCTGCCGGGTGGAAACACGGCCTGTATCCGGTTGGCCAGGGCGCTGATCTCTGCGGCCGCCTGCGCCATATTGGAGCCTTCATAGTAGGTAAGCTTCATCAGCATCAGTCCCTGTACGTTGCGGGTTTCAATGCTTTTGATACCGGTGGCAAAGAGCAGGATATTGACATATGCCTTGCCGAAATAAGCTTCCATCTGGTCGGGCGTATACCCCCCGAAGGGATGCGCCATATAGATCACCGGCAGGTTCATTTTGGGCAGGATGTCCACCTTGATATCGCGCATGGCCGTTATGCCGAAGAACAGCAGGCCGGCTACCAGCACCAGTATGGAGATCGGTTTTCGGAGTGCGAGTCGGATCAGCTTCATGTTATTGCAATTGATTCAGGAAAATGCCGAGATCGCCGGCAGCGGCGGCTTTCAGCAGCAATGCCTGCCACAGGTTGTTGAAAGCGATGTCGCGGCTGGTTTCGGCCCGGTTCAGGGTATATAATGTTTGGGTAACATCCACGATCGTGGCAAGCCCGTTTTTATATAAAACGGATTTCTGGGTATAGGCGGCAGTGGCGGCTTCCACCTGCACAGGCGTTTCATTGAAATTGGCCAGCGCATTCGCCAGCTTGGTTTCAGCCAGTTGCTGCTGGGCTTCCAGTTGATCGGCCGCCAGTTGGTACTCGTGCTGTTGCGCTGCCGCAATGGCTTCCTGCGCATGCACCTGCTGGTTGACGCGCAATACGGAAGTAAGGTTCCAGAAAAAACCCAGCCCCAGGAGATAGTTTGACCGCGTCGGTTTTATGCCGTCGAAATAGTTATGGGAAAACTGTGTCTGGTCGGTCAGGTATAAAGGGCTGAAGCCCGACCCGCGGGTTTGCAGAATGCCGAATACCGTCAGCGCGGGAAACTTGGCTGCATTGATCAGCCTGGCCTGCGCCAGGCCCAGCTCGGTCCGGCGCTGGTAAAAGGCCAGCACCGGGTGTTGCGCGGCGGCAACCGCCCGGGTGATATCGGGCTGGCGGCTGACCATCACCGTGTCGAGTATAAAATCGCTGCCGGCAGCGCCGATCAGGAAGGCGAGCTGGTTGGCCCTTTCCTGCTCGGCATCACGGGCAAGTATAAGCGCCGTTCTGGCGTTCGACACCTCTGCATTGGCGAGCGAGCTGTCTACACCCGCTACCAGCCCGTTGACCGCTTTGCGGGTCACCACCAGCCGGAAGGTATCGGCCCTGTCGAGGTTGAACTGCTGCGAGCGGGTAAGCCGTTGGGCGGCGAGGAGGTTCAGGTAGGCCGCCGCTATCCGCACCTGGTGCTGGAATATCTCCTGTTGCAGATCGGCGTGGTCGCGGTTCAACTGGGCATTGGCCGTGCTGACCCTTTGTCTGTTCCGGCCGAAAGTGAATACATCCCAGTTGATATTGGCCAGGTACAACGCACCGAAAGCCGAGCGCCAGTTCTGCTCGGCCAGCGCCGGCCCTGCCGAAGCCACACCGAAACCACCCATGCCGTACAGCGGACCGTTCTGGCCGTTAACGCTGCCATAGTCCTGCTGCGCCGAAGCCACAACGTTGGGCAACATCTCTTTCTTTGCCTGCGATACCTGTGCTTCGGCCGATTTTACATATTGCTGCCGGGCCTTGATGCTCTCATAGTGAACGGTGCCTGAATCGAGCGCCTGCCTGAGCGACAGCGGCGCCTGGGCCTGGCAAAATCCTTGCATGATCAACAGGGTACAGCAAACTAGCGCACATCTACTTGTATACATATCACGAAACTTGCAAATGGAAATGGAAAGCTTTTCAGGCTGGCAGGAGAATCGTCCGCATAAGGTCAATGGTATTGAAAGGAATGCATCGTCAACCTTGCACGCCGTTTTTCGAAAATAAGTGGAATTCAGCAATTTAAAACGCATTCACCCCGCCCGGCCTTACAAATCTGCGCTTCCACCTGTCAAACTGTTAAAAGCACCGCCAATTGTAAAACGGTGGTTAAACGGCCCCCGATGCCGAAAATTCCTTTTAGATGAATAAAAATTCATCTAAATTTGCGCCGTGAAACCGAAAGACCAGAATAAAATGGAAGCGATTTACCGGGCTATGCTGGGCCTGGTACGCCAGCGGGGACTTGCCGGTATTACGATGCAGCAGGTGGCGCGCGAGGCGAAGATGGCTACCGGTACCTTATATATCTATTTTAAGAACAAGGAAGCGCTGGTAGTGGCGCTGACCGACAAATGCGTGCAGCATGTAGCGTCGAACCTGTTCAGGAACTACAGCGCCGATGCCCCATTCAAAGCCGGTTTCGCGACGATATGGATGAATATAGTCCGCCACCGGATTGAGTTTTTCAACGAAAGCCTCTTTATCGAGCAAAGCTTTCATTCCCCGTTTGTCAGCGACGAAACAAAGCTGGCGCTGAAGAAGAACTTTGACCCGTTGCTGCTGCTGCTGCAACGCGGCAAAGACGAGAAGATCATCAAAGACGTAGATTCTTTCTGGATGCTGGCCTTTATCATAGGCGGCATCAACGAGATTGCCCGCCGTGTAAATTATTTCAACCGAAAAGTAAGCCAGCAGGTGCTGGAAACCAACTTTCAATTGTGCTGGGATGGCATTAAAGCAGCCTGACCGGCTTTTAAATGAATAACAATTCAGTGTATGTTCCGGAGTAAATGGAAGGGAATGTCCGTTATGGGGGTATTCGTGCTGGCAACTGCCGTCGCTGCTGCGCAAGACAGCACCCGGACGGTAGGATTGGCCGAGGCCGTTCAACTGGGTGTCGCCAACAGTAAGCAACTGGCGTTCAGCAAGGCCAAGCTGGCCGAGGCGGTGGCCGCCACCCGCGAAGCGCGCGAAAGAAAGCTGCCCGACGCTTCGATCAGCGGCAGCTACATGCGACTTACCCATGCCAATGTTTCCATGAAAACGGGGTCAGACAGCGCCGGTGGCGGCGGCCCTAAGATCAACCAGGCCCTGTACGGCATGGCCTCGGTGTCGCTGCCCCTGTTCGCCGGCGGCAAGATCCGCTATGGCATAGAATCGGCGCGATACCTGGAGAAAGCAGTGGAGCTCGATGCCGCGCAAGACCGGCCGGAAGTGATCCTCAATTGCACTGCCGCTTATATCAACCTTTATAAAGCGTTGAAAACGGTTTCGCTGATCGAAGAAAACCTGGTTCAGTCGGCGGAAAGAGATAAGGAGCTGGCCAACCTGGAAAAGAACGGGCTGCTGGCGCGGAATGACCTGCTGAAGTCGCAGTTGGAAACCGCCAATTACGAGCTTGCCTTGCTGGATGCCCGGAACCAGGCGGCACTGGCCATGGTAAACCTCAACCTGCTGATCGGTCTTCCTGAAAGGACGAAGCTGCAACTGGATTCGGCCAGCATCATTCGCCCGGCCGACCTGGCGCCGCTGGAAAATTACCTGTCGGCGGCCGACCAGCGCAACGATATAAAAGCGCTCGACCAGCGCCGCCAGGCGGCGGCCGGTGGCATCCAGGTCGCACGGGCGGATTATTATCCCAGCTTCGCGGTGACCGGTGGTTATGTAGCGGTCGACGTTCCCAAATTCCTGACGGTAACCAATGCGTTCAACGTGGGGCTTGGCCTGAAATACAATCTTTCTTCCCTGTGGAAAACCACTGCCAAGATAGAACAGGCCAGGGCCAGGGAAACCCAGTTGCTGGCCAGCCAGGCGATGCTGCAGGACCAGGTGCACGTGGCGGTGAACAAAGCTTACCAGGATTTTTTATCGACCGGCAAGAAGATCGAAGTGTATAACCGCGCGGTAGACCAGGCCGTCGAGAATTACCGCATCAGCAGGAACAAATACAATAACAGCCTGCTCACCCTGTCTGACCTGCTCGACGCCGACGTGCTCCAGTTACGGGCGCGGATCGATCTTGAAATGGCGACGGCCGACCTAACCCTGGCTTATCAAACCCTGCTGCAGCAGGCAGGCATGATTCAATAATATCTTCCACTTGTCAAGACAATAACGCATTATGGCAACAACACAACCCGGTGTTACCGAAACGTCACCGAAAAAGAGAAACAAAACCTTTCTCATCATCCTGATCCTGCTGCTGGTAGCCGGTGGCTGGTTCGGCATCAGCAAGTATATTCATTCGCTGCACCACGAAGAGACCGACGACGCGCAGGTGGAGGCGAATATCAACCCCGTAATTCCTAAGATTTCGGGTTATGTAACGGAAGTGCGGGTGAAAGACAACCAGCGGGTGAAGAAAGGCGATACGCTGCTGGTGCTTGACGACCGCGATCTTCAGCTTCGCCTGAAGCAGGCAGAGGCAGCCCTCGGTACGGCGGAGTCCAATCTGTCGTCGGCCCGCGCCAGCACCAATGCATCCCGCGCCAATATCGCCACTTCCGAAGCGGCCGCCGGCGCCGTGGATGCGCAGATCGCCGCTGCCGAAGTGAATGTGCGCCGCACTGCGCAGGATTTTGAGCGTTACAACAACCTGATCAAAGACCATTCCATCACCCAGCAGCAGTTCGAGCAGGCGCAGGCGGCCAAAGAAACCGCTGAAAAGCAACTGCAGGTATTGCAACAGCAGCGCGCGCAGGCGGGTCGCCAGACCGGCGCCGTCAGCTCGCAGAGCCATGCCACTTCCACGCAGGTGGGTGTGGTAAGCGCTACCATCAAGCAGCGGCAGGTCGATGTGGAAGACGCCAGGCTGAATTTGTCGTATGCCGTGGTAACGGCACCGGCCGATGGCGTGGTGTCGAAAGTGAATGTGCAGGCCGGGCAGTTCCTGCAGGCAGGACAGGCTACTTTCAGCGTGGTGGAAGACAACGAGATATGGGTGGTTGCCAATTTCAAGGAAACACAATACGGACAATTGCGCGAAGGACAGAAAGTGACCATCGAGATCGACGCCCTTCCCGGCCATGCATTCGAAGGCCGGCTGAACTCCTTCTCTCCCGCCACCGGATCGCGTTTTGCGTTGCTGCCGCCCGACAATGCCAGCGGCAACTTCGTGAAAGTGGTGCAGCGGCTGCCTGTTAAAATTGAATTTGTCAATAAGAGCGACAGCGTGTTGAAGCAGTTGCGCGCGGGTATGAATGCCGTTGTTGATGTTCATCTAGATTAAACTGTATGGTCAAAGAAGAATCGCTGGTTGAATATGGCTCGCGGCGGGTGATCATCACCGTTACAGCGGTGTTTTGCGCCCTGCTCGAGATCATCGATACCACTATTGTGAATGTGGCCCTGAACAATATGAAGGGCAGCCTCGGCGCCACGCTCAATGAAGTGAGCTGGGTGATCACGGCCTATGCGATCGCCAATGTGATCATTGTGCCGATGACCAGTTGGCTGTCGGCCCAGTTCGGCCGTCGCAACTATTTTGCGGCCTCCATCATTATTTTTACCGTTGCTTCCTTCTTGTGCGGCAATGCCACCGGCATCGGTGAGCTCATCCTGTTCCGTTTTATCCAGGGGCTGGGTGGCGGCGCGTTGCTCGTAACCTCGCAAACCATCATCACCGAAAGCTATCCGCCCGAGAAAAGGGCAATGGCCCAGGCCATTTATGTACTGGGCGTAATCGTAGGCCCCACGCTGGGTCCGCCGCTCGGCGGGCATATCATCAAGGAATATTCCTGGCCTTATATTTTCTACATCAATATTCCCGTCGGTATCATTGCCGCGCTGCTGACATTGCAATTTGTGCGCAGCCCGAAGTATGCCGAAAAAAGAGCTGCCAGCGAGGTCGACTGGCTGGGTATGGCGCTGCTGGCCATTGCCGTGGGCTCGTTGCAGTACATCCTGGAAAAAGGGCAGGAAGACGACTGGTTCAGCAGCAACCTGATCATTGCCCTGACCGTAACCGCTGTGATGGGCATATTCTTTTTCATCTGGCGCGAATCGGTGTACAAGTATCCCATCGTCAGCCTGAAAGTGCTGCGAAACGGGAACCTGCGTATGGGGGTGATACTGTCGTTCGTGCAGGGCTTCGGTTTGTTCGGTTCTACCTTTATTATTCCGTTGTACACGCAAACCATCCTGGGCTGGGATGCGCAGCAATCGGGCCTGCTGATGGTACCGAGCACCCTGATGGTGGCGTTCATGATGCCGATCATCGGCATGCTGATCCAGAAAGGCGTATCGCAGAAATACCTGATAGCGGGCGGCATGCTGGTATTCTTTATCTACAGCGTGATGACCTATAAGATCATGACGCCGCAAACCAGCGCCGACAATTTCTTTTGGGTGCTGATGGTGCGCGGCGTAGGGCTCGGATTGCTGTCGGTGCCGATTTCGACCATGGCGCTTTCCACCCTCAAGGGTGTGGAGATCGGGCAGGGTGCGGCTTTCTCGGGCATGATGCGCCAGCTCGGCGGCTCGTTCGGCGTGGCATTGATATCCACCTATCTTTCACGCGATATCATTTATTACCGGCATAACCTGGTCAGCAAGCTCGATCAGTTTGATCCCGATGTGCAGAACCGGGTACGCGCGCTGGCGGCAGGAATGCAGGCCAAAGGAATGGCGCCCAATGTGGCGAAGAGCACGGCGTACCAGTTGCTCGACGGTTCGGTAAGCCTGCAGGCAACGATCTTATCGTACATGGATATATTTTTGTATGTGGGCATCATGTTCCTGGTTTGTGTTCCTTTTGTATTGCTCTTCATCCGCCGGTCAAAAGCCCCGGTAAATATGTCGGAGGCGGCTCACTAAAACAACAGCTATGGCAACGATTGTGCTGGTCACCAATTTCTCCGAAGCATCGCGCAACGCGCTCGATTATACCTGCCGCTTTATGGAAAAATCGAAAGCTTCTCTCCTGCTGCTGAATATCTTCAGCTTTCCGGGATCGATCAGCGACGATCCGATCGCCCTGGCGGCCATGAGCGATGTTATTTACCACGATGAGAGAAAACTGGCGCGGGAAGTGCAATGGGTGCGCGATCATTTTCCTGCTATCAATGTTCGCAGCGAAATGGAAACCGGCGTATTTATGGATGTGCTGCGCGCCCGCGCGGCCGATCCCGGTACCGCGTTTTTCGTGATCGGCGCCAAAGGCACTTATAACGACCTGCTGTCGTGGGAAGTGAATATCGTCGACGCTTTCGTCGACCTGCGCAAGCCGGTGCTGGTCGTGCCCGTGCACCTGGCCTACAAACCCATCGGGAAAATCGCTTTTGCGTGTAATTATTACCGCGACAACCTCGCGGCGGCCGCGGCCATGCTGGAACGGATCGTGCGTTTTACCGGCGCGGCGCTGACCGTTATTCATATCAAGCCGCCGAAAGAGGTGGTGACCGAAGAAGGGCGGGCCAATAAACAGGCCCTGCAGGCGCAATTGGCGCACCTGCATCCAGCTTATGTAGAGCCGGCTTTTACGCACGTGATCGCCGCGATCGACACCTACACCGCCGAGCAGCAGATCGACCTGCTGGTAGTGATCCCCAGCCGCCATGGTATCTGGGACGGCATCTTCAGGCATACGCATACCACCGATATCGTTCACCTGAACCATATGCCGTTGCTGTCGTTGCGGCAAACAAGCTCTTTTCCCGAAGCAGGCTGACGAACTTCCGGGGCTGACATACCGGGAGGCATCCCCTCGCCTGTTCAGGTATTCTTCGCAGGGAATGCACAAATGATTTACATTTAAACTGCACAGAATCCCCCGCCATGCGTACACGAATAGTTTCTATCGCCCTTTTTTCGCTCGTGCTGACCGCAGCGCAGAGCCAGGAAACCACCGGCTTCAAAACCATCAAAAACAATAAGGGACCGGTGCTCGGTTATTCGCCGTCATCGGGCGTTAAGATCCTTGCGATAAACGGCTTGTCTTTCAAAGACCTCAACAAGAATGGTAAACTCGACAAATACGAAGACTGGCGCCTGCCGGTAGATGAGCGGGCGAAAGACCTGGCATCGAAAATGACGGTGGAGCAGATTGCCGGACTTATGTTGTACAGCAGCCACCAGATGATCCCTTCGCGCGGCGGTTTCGGCCCGCTCGGGGCGGCCACCTATAACGGAAAGAAGTTTACCGAAGCCGGCGTGGCCGCTTCGGCCCTGTCTGACCAGCAAAAGAGATTCCTGACCGACGACAACCTGCGGCATGTGCTGGTAGTAGCAGTGGAGAGCCCCGAGGTAGCCGCGCAATGGAACAACAATGCGCAGGCCCTCGTGGAATCGCTGGGCCTGGGCATACCCGCCAATAACAGCTCCGATCCGCGTAACGGCGCCGTTGCTTCGGCCGAATACAATGCTGGTGCGGGCGGCCGGATATCGATGTGGCCGGAAGAGCTGGGACTGGCCGCCACTTTTGATCCCGCGGTCACCGAACAGTTCGGGCAGGTAGCTTCGAAAGAATACCGCGCCCTGGGCATTGCCACTGCCCTGTCGCCGCAGATCGATCTGGGTACCGAGCCGCGCTGGAATCGCCTCACCGGTACTTTCGGCGAAGACCCGCGTTTGGCGGCCGATATGGCAAGAGCCTATGTAGATGGTTTCCAGACGTCGACGGGTGCTGCCGAAATAAAAAATGGCTGGGGGTTCACCAGCGTGAATGCCATGGTAAAGCACTGGCCCAGCGGCGGCCCTGAAGAAGGTGGCCGCGACGGGCATTTTGCCTACGGCAAATTTGCCGTGTACCCCGGTAACAATTTCCAGATGCAGTTGACACCCTTCCTGGACGGTGCGTTTAAACTGAAGGGCAAAACACAAAAGGCGGCGGCGGTGATGCCGTATTACACGATTTCCTATGACCAGGATAAAACCTATAATGAGAACGTGGGCAATGGCTTCAGCAAATACATCATCACCGACCTGCTGCGCAACAAATACGGTTACGACGGGGTGGTATGCACCGACTGGATGATTACGCCCGACGAAGGCAAAACACCCGACCAGTTCATGGGCAAGAGCTGGGGAGTGGAAAAACTGTCCGTCGCCGAAAGACATTATAAAGTGCTTATGGCCGGCCTGGATCAGTTCGGCGGCAACAACGATGCAGGGCCCGTGCTGGAAGCCTACCGGATGGGTGTGAAAGAAAAAGGCGAAAAATGGATGCGCGCCCGCTTTGAGCAATCGGCGGTGCGGCTGCTGCGCAATATCTTCCAGACCGGGCTTTTCGAAAATCCTTATGTAGATCCCGCTTATGCCGGTAAAACAGTAGGCAATCCCGCATTCATGAAAGCGGGTTACGATGCGCAATTGAAATCGGTGGTGCTGCTGAAAAATAAGAACGGGGTATTGCCACTGGCGAAAAACAAGAAAGTATATATACCGAAGCGATACATCGCACCGAGCCGCGACTGGTTTGGCAATATGTCGGAAGGAAAAACAGTTGACCCGGTGAACCTCGAGCTGGTGAAGAAATATTTTGAAGTAACCGACGACCCGGCAGCAGCCGATTTCGCCATCGTATTTGCAGAGGGCCCCAAGGCAGGTACCGGTTACAACCTCGAAGACCGGCAGAAAGGCGGTAACGGCTATGTGCCCATCAGCCTGCAATACGGTCCCTATACGGCAGCGTATGCGCGTGAAAAAAGCATCGCCGCCGGTGATCCCGTCATTGATCCCACCATTACCAACCGGTCGTATAAAGACAAAACCATATCGGCCGAGAATGCCAGCGACCTGAACATGATACTCGATACGCGCAAGGCGATGGGTAACAAGCCCGTGATCCTGAGTCTCGCCCTGCGCAACCCCGCGGTGGTGGCCGAGTTCGAATCGAACATCGACGGACTGATCGTTTCTTTCGGGGTGCAGGACCAGGCCCTGCTCGACATTCTTTCGGGAGTGGCTACGCCTTCAGGGCTGCTGCCGGTGCAGATGCCGGCCGATATGAGAACGGTTGAAGAGCAGAAAGAAGACGTGCCGCACGATATGCGGCCCTATAAGGACGAAGCGGGCAACCTCTATGATTTCGGCTTCGGGCTGAACTGGAAAGGCGTGATAAAAGATGCGCGAACCGGCAGGTACCTGCATTGATATCCGGCTGTCCAGTTTCGCATCCTGCAGCGCCGGCATAACTATTTGGGAACGCTGAACGTTTTATCTGCAAACAATTCAGCCAGCCCTGATATTTGTTTCAGCCTGAGCAATTCATCTTTCTCCATGCCGATATTTTTCATGACCCAGTCATCGGTCATGCCCGATTTTTTAAGTTCGGCGACTATATTGGTCATGAGCTCAATATTATGTGTGCCCCGGGCCCGGTTGTGCCGTATGGTTGAAGCCATCCTGTTGGAAAGGTCTTTGTGTATGACAACGACAGGCAAATGCCCCCTCTCCCGCTCGTAAATACGCCTGGAGGTTTTCATCACGGTGTACCGGTGAAATCCGTCTACGAGCTCATACATATCTATATCGGGAAGGTAATAGCAAACACAAGGCATGGTATAACCGTCTTCCCAGATGGAAAGCTCCAGCAGTTCCATTTCCGGTGGCGCTACCACATTGGGATTGTACGCATTGGCCTGTATTTTTTCTACAGGTACGGGCGTCAGGTTGTAAACAGGACTTGTATATTCCTCCATGAGATTCAGGTATATATTTTTTTATAAAAATCGATCATGCGCTGCTTATTCTCCAGCTCTTTCTTTGTAAGGGTAAATCCCATGTATTTGCACAAATGGTCATTTTTGAGAATACACACGCACATCCGCTTGAAAGTAGGCAGGTCCTTGAATTCCGGGATGCTGATATCGTCCTGGTACTCCATCCGCACAGGGCGTTTGGATGTTCTGTAATTCGACTTCGCCGAAACTTCGAATTTAATGCCGGCAGCACGCAGCTTGTCGATTGTTTTTTCAGACAGGCATCCCCCTTTGTATCGCCAGAAATCCATACTTACGGCCAGTTTTTGCAGGTAGCTTTTCCTTGTTTTTTCGGGCAGTGTTTGCAGCAGGAAATGCATGTAACGTTCCCAGGTATATCCTTCAGGCAGCACCGCTGTGTTTCGCCCCGCGGCGCTGGTGTGCCCGTACAGCGCAGTAAAATTGACCCCGTTTACACGGCATATCATTTTCCCCCACATATCGGGATCGAGCGCCCGGTAAAGCGACAAGTTTTCCTGGGCAGCAGAGAGAAACGGGCTGGCCACCCGTTGCCTGTCCATGGGTACCCCGGCCTGGTAATAAAGATCGTATAACCGGTTGTAATCCCACCCGAACCGGCCGTTTGCAACCCATATATCCGTTGTCAGCCAGTCATGAATAATATATGCGTTGTATATATTATCGGTAATCCGGTGGGTCCATTTCAATCCTTTGTATAAGCTCGTCCTTCTGCTGCTGTGTATGGTTCGCCAGCGATCGAAGCTCTCCTGTGTCCGTATGCCTACCAGGCAGCAGGTTTTCTCTGCTTTTTTTAGCTGGTGGTACCATTCGGCAAACAGCATCTGGAAATCGTAGTCCCACAGCTCCCTGTTGTAAAACGGAAAGTCATCTTTCGTGTAACAACCCGGCGGTTGTTCTCTTACCCAGAGCTCTTTTTGCTTATCATCCCATGGCCGCCAGAAGGTTTGGTGCATCGATGTGCAGGTAGTGACTTTAAACGGCACGCAAACCCAGTACA
>JBDHYM010000038.1:0-18888 GCA_039811405.1 Flavihumibacter sp.
CCGATGATCTTCGCCATCAACAAGATCGATAAAGACGGGGCCAACCCGCAGAAGATATACGAACAGCTTTCCCAGATGAATATCCTGGTGGAAGAGTGGGGCGGTAAATTCCAGAGCCAGGAGCTCAGCGCCAAGAAAGGCCTGAACGTTGACCTGCTGCTCGAAAAGATACTGCTTGAAGCCGAGCTGCTCGACCTGAAAGCGAACCCCGACCGCGAGGCCAACGGTACTATTATCGAAGCCACGCTCGACAAAGGCCGCGGTTATGTGGCCACCGTGCTGGTACAGAACGGCACGCTGCAGCAGGGCGATATCGTGGTATCAGGCCAGTATTACGGCCGGGTGAAAGCGATGTTCAACGAGCGCAACAAGAAGATGGACCAGGCCCTGCCTTCCACGCCGGTGCTGATCCTCGGACTGAACGGCGCACCGCAGGCGGGTGAAACCTTCCGGGTATATGAAGACGAATCCGAAGCGAAAGAAGTGGCCGGTCGCCGGGCACAGATACTCCGTGAACAGGGTATCCGTACCAAGAAGCACATCACCCTCGACGAGATCGGCCGCCGCCTGGCGCTGGGCAATTTCAAGCAGCTCAACCTCATTATCAAGGGCGACGTGGACGGTTCGGTCGAAGCGCTTTCCGACTCCCTTATCAAGCAGAGCACCGAAGAGATCGCCGTGTCGGTGGTACACAAGGCGGTGGGCGCCATCACCGAAAGCGATGTACTGCTGGCTACCGCTTCCGACGCCATCGTGATCGGCTTTAACGTACGGGCCTCCAACCAGGCAGCGCGCCTGGCCGAGAACGAAGGGGTGGAGATCAAGACCTATTCCATCATCTACAACGCGATCGAAGAGATCCGCAGCGCGATGGAAGGCATGCTTGAACCCAAGGTGCAGGAAAAGGAAGTGGCCCAGGTGGAAGTACGCGAAGTGTACAAGTTCGACAAAGCGACCGTTGCGGGCTGTTTCGTTACCGACGGCAAGATCAAGCGCGACAGCAAGATCCGCCTCTTCCGCGACGGGGTACTTATCTATCCCCGTACCGAAGGCGCCTTTGGCGAGCTGGGCAGCCTGAAACGGTTCAAAGACGACGTAAAAGAAGTGAACAACAACTACGAGTGCGGTCTGACTATTAAAAACTTCTCTGACATCCACGTAGGTGATACCATCGTGGCCATTGAAGAAGAAGAAGTAAAACGCACGCTGTAAAACAATAACCGGGAGGCGCTCAACCGCCTCCCGGTTATTAATATCTAACATTTCCTTAAATATCGCCGCGGCGCCCGCGGGCCCCGGTTCTGTTCGTAATTTGTTGGCCGATTATGAAGCATTCATTCCTCTTTTTAACCCTGGTTACCGCCGGCGCGCTGGTGCAGGCGCAAACACCCGCTGGCACCACGGCGACCCCCGCCGTTACCAGCCAGGCGGCAGCCATCAATACCCCTTCGAACGTAAAGAAAGTGGTGGCCGATAAGATCGTAGGGGTGGTGGGCGACAAAGTGATCCTCCAGTCTGATATCAAAAACGCCATACTCGATATGCAGCGGCAGGCCGAAGGGCAGGATGTACGCCTTCCGACCGAATGCGAGGTAATGGAGCAGGCCCTTGCGCAAAAAGCCCTGGTGGTGCAATCGGAACGCGACTCCATACCCATCAGCGACGAAGAGATCGAAGGCATGCTCGAAAACCAGGTGCGTGGCTTTATTGCCCGCTTCGGCACCAAAGACGCGCTGGAGCAGGTGGCAGGCCGTACGGTGTACCAGATCAAGGAAGATTTCCGGCAGTCGTTCCGCGAACGGAAACAGGCCGAGGAAATGCGCAAAAAGATCGTATCCAACATCAAGATCACGCCCACGGAAGTCAAAGAATATTTCGATAAGATACCGGTCGACCGGCTTCCGTATTATGAAACCGAAATCGAGGTGGGCGAACTGGTGGTGTATCCCAAAGCCAGCCGCGACCTGGAGCTGTACGCCATTGAAGAACTGACTGAGTATAAGAAAGAAGTGGAAAGCGGCGCCAAAAAATTCGAGACCCTGGCCAGCCTCTACACCGACGATCCGGGCAGCAAGAATACCGGCGGTATGTATAATATCAACCGCACGGAAAAAAACTGGGACCCCTCGTTTATCGCCAATGCTTTCCGTTTAAAAGAAGGACAGATATCTCCCGTTTTTAAATCCAAATTCGGCTACCACATCATCCAGATGGTAAGCCGCGCCGGCGACGACGCCACCGTTCGGCACATTCTTAAGATCCCCGCCATCACTGATGCGGAGATCGCTTCGGTGACCGCCAGGCTCGACTCCGTACGTACCCGCCTGGTGAATGGCACCCTCGCTTTCGGCGAAGCGGTAGGCCGCTACAGTGATGCTGAAGAATCCAAGTTCACCGCCGGCATGAAACAATGCGCCAACGGAACCTATTGCACCATCGACCAGCTCGATAAAGACCTGGTAACCGCCCTAAAAGACATTCAGCCCGGCACCTATTCACAGCCCATGGCTTATACCGATGAGCGGGGTAAAAAAGCCGTGCGGATCATTTACCTCAAATCGCGCTCCGAGCCGCACCGGGAAAACATGAAAGACGACTATAATAAAATAGCCGCCCGTGCGCTCGAGATCAAGCAGCAGGAAGCCGTGGAAAAATGGTTCACCGCCAAGATCCCTACTTTTTACCTGCAGATCGACGAAGACTTCGATCATTGCGACCAATTAAAAACCTGGATAGCAAATATTACGAAGAACCAGTAGCGCCATTTCCTGTGGATACAGCAGTAGTGCCCTTCCTGTCAACGGAAGGGCATATTAATTTTGCGTAAATTGATGTATGATTTTTACCCGGCAGGCGGCTATCATCGAAGACCAGCACATACCCTACCAGTTCGTGAGCAGCAGCGACTACCAGGTGCTGGGTGTGTGCAGGTCATTGCAGCAGTTGTCGGGCTGCCAGGTGAGCCCGGGTAATACCCGGCTCGATGCGTTGCTGCAGGTAGACGGCAACGCCAATATCGCCCTGCATACGGCTTTTCAAACCGGCGAGCCTATTTGTTTCAGGGCCTTCGTTCGTGTTAAAGAGCAAAGCCTTTTGCCGGTGTACTGGACCATTGTGCCGCACGATCAAACCCTGTATTGGTATGGTTTCCCTGCTGAAGACCCCGACCGTTTGTCGGGCCGCCTGAAAGAACTGGAGCTGATCGTGGCCTCCTTTCACGACATTGTTTTCGAACTGGATAAAGACGGGCGCTTTCGCAATTACTGGACGCGCGATCCCAAAAAGCTTTTCGTGGCGCCTACCGAGTTTCTCGGTAAAAGCCTGCATGATTTTGTACGCGCTTGTATGGCGCCGCTGGCCGATTTGTTGTTGGGCACCTACCAGGAAGCCATCCGGACCAAATGCTCGCAGCAAACGGAATATGAATTGCCGGCGGGTTGCTGGTACACCTGCCGCTTCACGCCTATTTTTTCGCCCGAAACCGAGATCGTAGGTATGCTGGTCATCATCATGGATGTCAGCAGCCAGCGTAAGCTGGAGATCAGCCTGCGCGAAAGCGAGGAACGCTACCGCGATCTCTTTGAGAACGCGATCGACATCATTTATATCCTCGATAACCATGGCGCCATTCTGTCGATAAACCACCGGGTAAGCGAATTGCTCGGCTATACGGAGAAGGAACTGCTGGGAAAATCGTCGCACTTCTTGTTTGCACCTGAAAAATTGCCGGAAGTGGTAACGCAGGAGCAACTTAAAAGAAGCGGCCAGGTCAAGACCACGGTGTATGAAGCGGAGTACATCACCAGTGAAGGGCGGCGGTTGCCTGTTGAGATCAGTTCGCGTCTTATTTACCGCGACGGCGAGGTGGCAGGCACGCATGTTACCGCCCGTGATATGAGCCGCCAGCGGCAGGCGCAGCAGGCCCTCGCGAAAAGCGAAGCCATGTACCGCTTTTTGTCGGAGCATGCGCGCGATGTGATCTGTCTGCACCTGCCCGATACGGAATACATCTATGTGTCTTCTTCGGCCAGGTCGCTGCTGGGCTACGAACCCGATGAACTGGTGGGCCGGTTTCCGCATGAATTCTACCATCCCGACGATGCAGCCGGTATGAACCAGGAAGTCATTAGCTCTCTCCTGACGGAACGCCGCCATCCGGGAGTTCTCCGCTATCGTTTCCTGCACAAGGAAGGCCACTATATCTGGCTCGAAACCGTGCCCCAGCCGATCGTCGACCAGGACGAGATGATTTATGTGCAAACCATTTCGCGCGACATATCCGAAAGAAAAATTGCCGAGCAGCAACTGCGGCAAAGCGAAGAATGGTTTCGAACGCTGTTCCGCAATTCGCTCGACATCGTTTTCGTGACCGACGCAAAAGGAAGGCTGGGATATGCCACGCCCAGCCTGGAAACCATATTGGGGTACGGCCAGTCTGACCTGCTCGGTGAATATTGCAGCAACCAGGTGCATCCCGACGATCTTTCCGCTTTTAACCGGGTGATCAATACCCTGGCCACCGGTACGGTGCAGGAACAGGTATTGCCGCTGCGTATCAGGCATGCGAAGGGGCATTGGTGCTGGATGGAAATGAAAGGCCAAAGCCAGTTGCACGACCCCAATATCAAAGGCATTTTGCTCAGCCTGCGCGATATCGGTGAGTATATCGAGATCGAAAACACGCTGAAGCAGTACAGCGACCGCATCACCAGTGTATTGCACAGTATTACCGACGGCTTCATTTCGACCGATCGCGACCTGCGCATAACCATGTTCAATGCCGTTGCCTCCGAATTGTTAAAAGACAATGCCGGCCTGGCCGTGGGTGAAAGTATCTGGGACCTTCTGCCCAATGCGCGCATATCAGACAGCTATCATTATATTAACCTGGCCATCGCCGAAAATAAAACCACCCGTTACGAGCAATGGGTAGAATCGCTCAACCGCTGGTTCGAGGTAAGCGCCTTTCCTTTTGAAGAAGGGCTTTTCATTTATTTCCGGGACGGCACCGAAAAGAAATACCAGGAAAGCCTGCTGCAACTCGAGAAAGAATTGCTGGAAATGAACGCCGTGGCAACGGCCACCGTGTCGTCGATGGCGCAGGTGCTGCTGGAGCGGCTGGAAGTATTGCTGCGCGGTACCCGCACATCGATGCGGCTGGTAAAAAGCAATACGCAGGAAGTGGTGCTGCTGGCCGCCTATGGCTTGCCCGATGACCGCTACCGGGAGTTTGTAAAGGTGTCGCAGCTCGATCCCCGTTTCGGTACCGTGGGCCGGGCAGTCGAAACGCGCAGCCCGGTGGGCATTACCAGTATTGCGAACAGCGATCTGCATCCCTTTACGAAAGCACAGGCCGCCTCGGCCGGCATTCAGGCCGTTTGGTCAACACCGCTGCTCAGCGCTGCCAACGAGGTGCTCTGCGTGTTCTCCTTTTATTTCACCGAAAGCCGCGCGCCCCGCCCCGAAGAAATCGTGGCGGTAAACCGTGCCCTGCGTATTTTTGCGATTGTGCTCGAGAACAGGCAGGCTGCCGAAAAGCTGCATATCAGCAACGAACGGTATATCCTGGCCACACGCGCAGCCAATGAAGCCATCTGGGATTGGGATGCCGAAGAGCAGGTATCATACTGGGGAGAAGGCTTTAAAACCATTTTCGGCTACCCGTCGGAGTTTTACCCCGGCATGTCGATGAACTGGGAAAACAAAATACATCCCGACGACCGGGAAAGGGTGATCAGCCGGATAAGCAAATTTACCTCGGGAGAAGAAAGGGGGCTGTTTACGGAAGAGTACCGCTTCCTGAAATCGAACGGCCAGTATGCTTATGTGCGCGATAAGGCCTATTGCCTGTATGCCGACGACGGGCGGGTGATGCGCATGATTGGATCCTGCGAAGACATCACCGAAACAAGGCGATTGCAGGAGCAGTTGCTGCAGCAAGAGATACACAAGCAGCAGCAGATAGCGCAGGCCGTTGTGGATGTGCAGGAATCGGAACGGGCGGAGATCGGTAAAGAGCTGCACGACAATGTGAACCAGTTGCTGTCAACCGCCAAGCTCTTCCTGGAAGTAGCCGAAAACGACGGCGCCATGCAGCAGCAGATGATCAGGAAAAGTTCAGATGCCATTGCAAGCGCCATCCACGCAATCAGGGAGCTCAGCCGTTCCCTGATGCCGGCCAGTATCGGTGACCTCGGACTGATCTCGTCGGTGAATGACCTGGTGCAGAACATCAACCTGACGCGGCAACTGAAAGCTGAGTTCACCTATGACCACAACCTCGACCTGTTGCTGCCCCCCAAGCAAAAACTGATGCTGTTCAGGGTTATCCAGGAACAGGTGAATAATATTCTTAAGCACGCAAAAGCAACGAACCTGGTGATCAGCATCTCCTACCACGCGAAACACATTCGCCTGGAGATTACCGACGATGGCGTCGGGTTCGATTTGCCGATGGCAAAAAGAAAGAATGGCGTAGGTTTGTCAAATATTTACAGCCGTGCAGCGTTGTTCAATGGTGATGTGCAGGTGTTGACATCGCCCGGAAATGGATGCCGGCTGGTTATAACAGTACCCCATACCCTACAGAAAAATGAGTAGCAGTGAAAAAGTGACGATCATCATTGTGGATGATCATAAATTGATCCGTGAAACCTGGAGTTTCGTGCTGGGCAACGACCCACGTTTTGAAGTGCTGGGCGATTACGGCGACCCCGAAACGGCTATTGAAATGGCCAAAAAATTGCAGCCCGACGTTGTTCTGATGGATATCAACATGACTCCTATCAGCGGTTTCGATGCCACCGGGCAGATCCGGCGATATTCTCCCAACAGCAAAGTGATCGGTGTTTCCATGCATTCCCAGCCGGCCTATGCACGCAAAATGCTGCAGGTGGGCGCGCATGGCTATGTGACCAAAAACAGCAGTAAAGACGAAATGGTCAAAGCGATCCTGGAGGTCGATAAGGGCAATCGCTACGTATGCGAGGAGATACGCAATATCATCTCAGAGCAATTGAACGAATCGGCGGGCGACGAGCCTGATGTGCGCAGTTTAACGGAAAGGGAAATCCAGATTATCCACCTGATCAAAGACGGAAACTCGTCTAAAGAGATCGCCCTGCAGCTTGATATCTCGCTGAAAACAGTGGAAGTGCACCGTCATAATATTCTCAAGAAGCTCCGGCTGCGCAATTCAGCCGCACTGGTGAATTTCGTGAACAGCAACCCGAGCCTGTATTAAAAGTACTGTTGGCTGGTACAATTCCCTGAAAGAAAAAAGAGACCTGGATACTAAACCGGCAGATTGTTCGTTATACGGGTTACTGAAAGTCCGTTCCATGAAAACTGTACGCAAGTATGGCTGGATAGCCTTTTTTCTGGCGCTTCCGTTCAGCCTTTTGGCCAAACACGCTTCTCCGATGGGTCCCGGCGCCTGGAACAAGGCGCTTGCCCTGCAGGGCGACTCCCTGTACAGCGCGCTCGACCTGCAACAGGAAGGCCTGTCAAAAAAAGCATTTCAATATGCCTGGAAGGGATATTGCATTCTCCGCCACCGCCGGCAGCTCGACAATCCCGGTGTGCTGACCATTTGCGATTTCAGCCAGAGCTCTGCCAAAAAGCGGTTGTACATCATCGACCTGCAACAGGGTGTCTTGCTGCTGCGCACCTATGTGGCGCATGGCCGTAACAGCGGGAGAGAGTTTGCCACACGGTTCTCCAACAAGCCGCAATCACACCAGAGCAGCCTCGGTTTCTATATCACCAGCAGTACCTATGTAGGCGAGCATGGGTTGTCGCTTCGCATCGCCGGCGTTGAACGTGGCTTTAACGACAAGGCGCTGGCCCGTAATATCGTGGTGCATGGCGCGCATTATGCGGCTGAAGATTTTATGGAAACCAATAAGGTCTGCGGGCGCAGCTATGGTTGTCCTGCGGTTCCCGATATCGAGTCGGAAGAAGTGATAGAAACCATCAAGAACGGTTCCTGTCTTTTTATCTATCATCCCACGCCGAAATACATCCAGCAATCAAGAATCCTCAATGGGAAAGGCGCTTAAGGCACTGCCACTACGCTGGCTATCAGCATCGATGCAATGCCTGTCAGGAAACCAGCCGTCAGTTCTTTAGGCGTATGCGCCTGCAATAGCAAACGGGCCGTGCCGGTCAGCCCGGCGATCAGCAGCGCCAGCGCCAGTGGCATGCCCATAGGAAGGAGGCTGTTCCAGGCTAGCAGCACGAAGAACCCCACCATAACCCCCATGGCGATGGCGTGCAGGCTGATCTTCATAAAATTGTTTAATGTAAGCGCAATAATGCTGGAAATGAATATGGCGCCCAGCATTATCACCAGCTCGGGCGGGTTATCGACCTGGTTGCGGCTTACGTAAAAAATGGAGAAATAAAAGATCATCGAAGCGATGACGGGTATGATGCGGTCCTGGCGGGTGGGCAGACGAAGGCTGCTGATGAAGCCGAGCTTTTTCAGCAGCAGGGTGGTGATGGCGGGAAAGAAACAGGTGTTGACGACCACCGACAGCAGCTTGACCAACTTGTAATAGCCCGTATCACCCATAAAGGCGAAGGGATGCACATACAACAGGAAAGCCGTGATATAAGCCGGGATAAACAGGGGGTGAAAGAGAACGGAAACCAGTTCACCGAAAAAGCGGGGCAATGGTTTAATGGCGGTGTCGGTCATTATAATTCCTTTCTTAATCGGGCCACGGGAATATTGAGCTGCTCGCGGTATTTGGCTACCGTACGCCGTGCAATGTTATAGCCTTTTTCCTGTAACAGTTCGGTCAGCCGCTCATCGCTCAGCGGTTTTCTTTTGTTCTCACCGCCCACCAGGTCGCTCAGTATCTTCTTCACTTCGCGGGTTGATACTTCTTCGCCGCTTTCGGTGCTCAGGCTTTCGCTGAAAAAGAACTTCAGGCGATAGGTGCCGAACTCGGTTTGCACGAATTTGCTGTTGGCGACCCGGCTAACGGTCGAAATATCGAGGCCCGTACGTTCGGCGATGTCTTTCAGGATCATCGGCCGCATCGTGGTTTCGTCGCCCGTCAGGAAAAACTCCCGCTGGTAGTCCATGATCGTTTGCATGGTCATCATCAGGGTTTGCTGCCGCTGCTTGATGGCATCGATGAACCATTTGGCCGCGTCGATCTTCTGCTTGATGAAAAGAACGGCTTCTTTTTGCCGTTTGTCTTTTTTACTGCCACGGTCGTATTCTTTCAGCATTTCGCGATACCCTTCGCTGATGCGCAGATCGGGCGCGTTTTTGCTGTTGAGGGTAAGCTCCAGCTTGCCGCCGTTGTTAAAAATGAAAAAGTCGGGTATCACATAGCTTTCGGCCTTGTTCACCTCGCCCACGTTGCCGCCGGGTTTGGGATTGAGCCGGATGATCTGCTGGATGATTTCGCGCAGCTCTTCGTCGTTGATGTTCAGGCCGCGCTGGATCTTGTCGTAGTGCTTCTTGGTGAATTCGTCGAAGTAACGGGTAAGTATTTCGATGGCCTGCTCAACGGCCTGCCCTTCATACCGGCGGCGGTCGAGCTGCAGCAGCAGGCATTCCTGCAGGTCGCGCGCAGCAACGCCGGGCGGATCGAACTGCTGGATCATGCTGATAATGTCTTCGATTTCTTCTTCGCCGGCTTCGATGTTTTGCCTAAAGGCGAGATCGTCCTGGATTGAAGCCGTTTCCCGGCGCAGGTAGCCGTCGTCGTCGATGCTGCCCACGATCTGTTCGGCAATCCTACGGCTCTTCTCGTCGAGGGTAAGCATGCCCAACTGGTCGGCCAGCATATCGTGCAGGGTCGATTCCACTTTAAAGGGCATTACCTGCTTATCGTCCATTTCCGGGTAATTCTCGTCGCGCATCCGGTAATCGGCTATTTCGTCATCGCCCTCATGCACATACTCACTGATGTCTATGTTGCCATAGTCTTCTTCGCTGCCTTCGTTCTCATAGTCTTCCTCGGCCGATTCAAACTCATCGCGCGGCTCTTCAAAACTGTCTTCCGCATCATCGCTCTGCTCCAGGGCAGGGTTTTCTTCCAGCTCTTCCTTGATTCGCTCTTCCAGGTTGGCAGTCGGCACTTGCAGCAACTTCATAAGCTGTATCTGCTGGGGAGACAGCTTCTGAAGTAACTTCTGTTGTAAACCTTGACTAAGTGCCATTTACATTTTTAGGGTTTATGGCCGCTTTTTTGTTAAAAAGCGGCCCGATCCACAAAAATCAGGCCGTAATTTACAAAAACGGTAGCACCGGGCGTGACCCGTTTTCTTAAAATATTGGTAATAGGCAGTGGAAACAGGTTGTTTTGTATTGTAACAGGCTGACAGGCAGCTGGCTGAACAATATAAAAGCAGGATTGTAAAAAAAATCACAATCCTGCGGTATAGCGTGCGCTGTATGGTCAGCGGGAGGGTATCGCCGGTTTGGCGGGCAGCCAGGGCATGACCGGAATAGGGGCAGGCTGCCGGTAGAGGTCGAGCCGGAGGCTGTCGTTCCAGCCGTTCGGGTTGTTCACAAAGCTGCGGCTGCTGAAAAAGATAGCGCCCTGCACCCCCGGTGTTTCCCGTGCTTCGCGGATCTGGCGGGGGATCAGGGTTTTATCGCGCCAGGCGGCATTGGTATTGGCTTTATAGAGGCCGATGCCGATATAGCAATGCTTGCCATAGCTGTGTTCGGCCCACCACTTCAGCAGCGTTTCATAAGCGGCCGCCCGGTGCCCGAATTCAAAATAGATCTGCGGTGCCACGTAATCGATCCAGCCGTTCCGAAGCCAGAGCAGGATATCGGCGTAGAGGTCGTCGTAGTTGGTTTGCCCGCCTTTGGTTTCACTACCCAGCGAATCCTTGTCACTGTTCCGCCAGATGCCGAAAGGCGAGATGCCGAATTTCACCCAGGGCTTTTCGGCCTTGATGGCCCTGCTCAGCAGCACAATGATCGAATCGGTATTGCTGCGCCGCCAGTCGTCGCGTGCCATGCCGGCGCCGTACTGCTGGTAGGTTTTATTATCGGGAAATTCTTTACCGGCGATGCGGTAGGGATAGAAATAGTCGTCGAAATGAATGCCGTCTATATCGTAGCGTTTCACCACATCGCGTACCACTTTCACTACAAATTCCTGCGCCTGCTTATTGCCGGGGTCGAAGTATTTCTTATCGCCGTAGTTCAGGAACCATTCGGGGTGTTTGCGGGTGATGTGATTGCCGGCCGTGATGGTTTTACCCAGGCTGAAGATGGCGCGGTACGGGTTCAGCCAGGCATGAAATTCCAGGCCCCTTTGATGCGCGGCGGCGATCATGAACTGCAGCGGATCGTAATAAGGCACCGGGGCACGGCCCTGGCGGCCGGTCAGCCATTCGCTCCAGGGCTCGTACGGGGACGGATATAGGGCGTCTGCGGCGGGCCTGATCTGTACGATCACGGCATTGAGGCCGTTGCGCACGTGCATGTCCAGTATTCGCAGGTACTGCGCTTTCTGGGCGGCGGGATCGGTAGTGCCTTTGTCGGGCCAGTCGATGTTGTCGACGGTTGCGATCCAGGCGGCCCTGAACTCGGCGGGCACGGTGTCTTTGGTTTGTGCAGGGCTCGCCGTAACGTATAATACGGCTACCAGCGCGAGCCATCCTTTTTTTAATAACATGTCTTCAATCGGTCGAATTGCGCAATTTATCAAGCAAGAGGCTCAACTGCGTTGCCTCTTCTTCGGTTATGCTGAAAAGTAATTTCTCCCATTCGGGCTCCACCACATCGATATCGGCGAGCAGCGCCCGCCCCCGATCCGAAATGCTCACATCGACCAGCCGCCGGTCTGAAGGGCAGACGACCTTTTCCACCAGCTCCTTTTTAACCAGGCGGTCAACAATGCGCGACGTATCGCTCATCTTATCGAGCATGCGCTGCCGGATCTGAAGGGTGCTCAGCGGGGTGCCTGCACCGCGTAAAATACGCAGTATATTGAATTGCTGCGGGGTAAGATCAAACCGGTCGAGGTGCTTACGCGTATTTTCCACCAGCCAGTTGTTGGTGAAAAGGATGTTTAACATCGCTTTGGCATACTCACTCCTGAACCTGGTCTGGTTAATGTCTTTGCTAAGACTCATATATAAGATTCGATCCCGAAAATACGTAAAACGCGATTAGAGCTGTTGTTAATGTATCAGCCCCACACTTTTGTGCCCTCCGAGCAATTGGCGCAGATATCGATATTGGCGCGACCCTGCAGCAGGCGGCCGCGGAAATCGCGGTAGCTTTTCTCGTGCCATACCTCCCTGAAAGAACGCTGCTTCAGGTCGCCCAGGCGATGCAGTGCGTCTTTATCGAAACAGCAGGGCACCACGAGGCCGTTCCAGGTGATCACCGGCGCATGCCAGGCCCGCCAGCAATGGTTGCTCAACGCGTTTTTCGGGGTCATCTCACCGGCGCTATTTCGTTTATAGCGACTGAATTTATTGAGCGACGGGATCAGTTGATGCGGATCATTTTCGTAATCATATACCTGGGCCGTTTTGTACCAGATAGCGTCTACACCGATCTCGCGGGCGAGGGCCCGTGCCTCGCCGATCTGGTGCTCATTGGGCTTTACCACCAGGAACTGGAATATGACGAAGGGCGTACGGCTGCGCAGCTCTTTTTTCCATTTCACGATATTGCGGGCGCCCTGCAGCACTTTCTCCAGGTTGCCGCCCACCCGGTATTGCTGGTACACTTCCTGGGTGGTGCCATCGATGGAAATGATCAGCCGGTCGAGCCCGCTTTCAACGGTTTTCCGTGCATTGGCATCGGTCAGGTAATGGGCATTGGTGGAGGTGGCGGTATAAAGGCCCTTGTCGCCCGCGTATTTCACCATTTCGAGAAAAGACGGGTTCAGGTAGGGCTCGCCCTGGAAATAAAAGATCAGGTAGAAAATGTCTTTGTGCAACTGGTCGATCGTATCCCTGAAAAAATCCTTTTCCAGCATGCCCGTAGGGCGGGTAAAGGCGCGCAGGCCGCTGGGGCATTCGGGGCACCGCAGGTTGCACGAAGTGGTGGGTTCAAAGGCAACGGAAATGGGCAAACCCCACTGCACCGGCCGCTTGCTGATCTTACTGGTATAATAGCTGGCCAGTACTTTCGCGGCATTCCAGGCCCGCCTGAAAGTCAGCTTTCGCAGCAGGTTGATACTGTCTGAAAATTGAGACATGGAACAAATATACTTAGTCTAATTTTGGGCCCTGATGGCGAAAAAGAATGTGCGGGCGATACCCGGTCCCCGATCCCTCCTGGCCGTACTGGTGGTGGCGCTGCTGGCCTTAGGCGCCTGGTGGTGGTACAAATCAACCCTTCCCGATTTTGAACGGTACGATGCGTTTGGCATCGATATCCCGACCGATTTTTCCATTCATGGCATCGACGTTTCCAAATACCAGCAGCGCATCAACTGGACCGCTGTACAGCAAATGGAGGTGGAAGGTGTGCGCATTGGCTTTGTTTTTATCAAGGCAACGGAGGGCCTGGGCAATATGGACCCTTTTTTCAAACGCAACTGGGAAAAATCGGGCGAAGCCGGCCTGCCGCGGGGCGCATATCATTTTTTCCTGGCGCCCAAGAGCGGGGCTGACCAGGCCGAAAATTTCATCAGGCGGGTGGAACTGGCAAAAGGCGATCTGCCCCCCGTGCTCGACGTAGAGCAGGCCTACGGCGCCAGCGCCGACAAACTGCGCGCCGAAGTAAAAGCCTTTCTCGACCGGCTCGAGCTGCACTATGGCGTTCGGCCGATCATTTATACCAATGTCGATTTCTACAACCGTTACCTGAAAGACTATTTTGACGACTACCCCCTCTGGGTGGCGCATTACCTGCGAAAAGACCGCCCGCGGATCGCCCGCACCTGGGCATTCTGGCAGCACAGCGAAAGCGGATCGGTGAACGGCATCAATACCCGCGTTGACTTTAACGTATTCAACGGCGACTCATCCGATTTCCACGACCTGCTGATCAGCCGCTGATGGCTACCGGCCGGCGGCGACCCCGCTGCTGCCGGTATTTCTCATAAATAACCTGGCTCATCGGCTTTTCATACACCTTGCTTTCGACCCATGAAATGATGTCGAGGTAGGCAAAGGCCCGGGTTTCGAAGCGGTTGCCTTCCAGGTGCTTGATCTTGTGGAGAAATTTTTCCAGCTCGGGTTTCATCTTGCGCGGCGAAGTGCCGAACGAATGCCGGATGAACCTGAACATTTCTTCTTCCACCACGGTCAGGTTCTTCATCTTGGCCATGAACCGGTACACCGATTTGATCAGCGATTCGATGATCTCGTCGTTGCCAAGCTCATAGTGGGCCAGCATGTGCATCAGGCGGGCATAGCACTGCAGGTCAGTGCGCAGGTCGGCCGAGGTATCCTGGATGATCTTCTGGAGATAATCGATGCATGCATTGTAGTCACCGCTGCCGAAATAAAGCGTGGCGAACTTGTAGTTGAATACCACGATGCGATGCGGGTCAACATATACGGCATATTCTTCCAGCTTGGAAGCGATGATGTCTACCAGTTGCAGCCCTTCTTTAAAAGTGCCCGTCATCAGGTGCCAGTTAAGGCGGGCGCTGTTGATGTAGATATCGGTATGGATGCGGAAATTATCGTGCTGGGAGGCAATATCGGTTTGGGCGAAATCCTGGAAACTGGTCAACACTTTTTCGAACTGCCGGAAATTGCGAAGATCGAAGTGCGCATTCAGGAGATTGTGCAGTCCTTTGATGTAATGGCCGACTTCCACTTTCTTCATTACCTCGTTGCCGTCGAATATGTCCATCCACTTTTGCGCGTACCGGTAATACATCAAAAAATCCTGGCGGATGAAAGCGTACCAGGTATAGCTCTGGTAGAGATAGAGGCGCTCGTAAAAATCAGTCAGCTCGAAGGCGTCGTGCGGAAGCTGCTGGTAGAAAAATTCTTTGATACCCTCTTCGTCTTTTTCGTTGCGGGCATGCCCGTTCTTTACATACCAGCCGTACAACTGCAGCGCCAGGTTAGACAGGTGGGTAACCCGTTCAATATGGCCGCTGATCTCCAGCGCTTCATGGGTCAGTCGCTCGGTCTTTTCCTGGATGGAGCGGGTAATATGCAGGGTTTCGATCTTTTTTTCCAGGGAGATTACCTGTGCCAGGTAGTTGAATTTTCCGTTCATCTTGGCCAGCTCCCGCGCCCTTTCCAATATCCGGAGCGCCTGGTGCTTAAGCCCTTTGTGGTAGAGAATACGGGCATTGTCGAGCTGTTCGGAAAGCTGCAGCTCGAGGGTATCGGTGCTTTTCAGGTCGCGCAGGCTGGCCAGCACCTGTTTGTACAAATGGGTTTTCAGGTTGTTGAGCTGCGGTTTCTGGATGGCGGGCAACTTTTTCAGCAATGCCTTCTCGTCGTAGTCGTCCAGCTTGTCGATAGCATCGAACAAAGCCACCACTTTCAGGTTTTCTTTGGCCGTGCTTCTTTTGGTATATAGCTTAAAATGGCGCTTTTCCGACTTTTGTAGCGATTTTATCAACTGAAATAAGGCATCCGCAGATCTTTTGGACATCATGTGGTTTTTATCCTGAAACCCTTGCTGGACAAGGATTCTACGGCAAAGTTACCCGTTTTGGAGTAATAAAAACCGGCCAAATATGATTTGACCGGTTTTTTACCGCGTTCTACTTTTACATCGGGTTTCGACAATATAGCAGGCAATCGTTAAGAGGCAAAGAATCGAAGAGGTCTGAAAAACGTCGAACAGGCGCCCGGCAAGACGGGCCATCCAATCGAGTTAAGAGTTTTTTTATATGGCAAGCAATCGTTAGAGGTCGACTGTGTCTACAGTGGACCTTCTTTTTTTATAAGCGGTTGTGAAGATAACTGTTTGTTTTTCAAATCG
Source organism: Flavihumibacter sp. (assembly GCA_039811405.1). Classification (GTDB taxonomy): domain Bacteria; phylum Bacteroidota; class Bacteroidia; order Chitinophagales; family Chitinophagaceae; genus Flavihumibacter. The sequence goes on from JBDHYM010000038.1 coordinate 15,899, forward strand.
CCAAATTCTTTCATGATTTCTTAACATTCTTTTTTAGGGGGTTCCCGGTTTCTGCCGGTACTGGCCCGGCCGTAAATATTGGTTATCTTTCAGAAAACAGAGATTATGTCGCTCCTCAACAATAACAAGAACGCCAAAGACAAAAAAAAGAACAATGCCGCGAATAAGCCCGGGCAGCCGGGTAGCCTGAAAGGGAAAACCAATACGAAAGCAGTTTCGCGGCAAACCAAGCTTACCGGCGGCTCCCAGCGCGGCTCCTGATATTTTTTCTCCACATCTTTTTATGAAGGCGGCTTTCCGGCCTGCGGATATAAGCCTTGTTCAGCCGTTTTTCCGAAAGCCGGTTCGTTCAACCCTGTATCTGCGGTCAAACCGTCGGCGCATCAATTTTAGGCGTATAGTTTGCGTATTTTGCGGTCATGGTAGATTATTTACAGGGATTGAATGAACAGCAGAAAGAGGCGGTATTGCACAAAGACGGCCCGATCATGATCGTAGCGGGCGCGGGCAGCGGAAAAACAAAAGTGCTTACCACGCGCATTGCCCACCTGATGGCGAAACACGGCGTGGACGCTTTCCATATCCTGGCACTGACCTTTACCAATAAGGCGGCGCACGAAATGAAAGAACGGATCGAGAAAATCTTGGGCAACGCCGAGGCCCGCAGCCTGTATGTAGGCACTTTTCACAGCGTATTTGCACGGATATTACGGGGCGAGGCGACCCGGTTGGGTTATCCCAGTTCCTTTACCATCTACGATACCGATGATGCCAAAGGCGTGATCAAAACCGTGATCAATGAATTGCACCTCGACGATAAGCTATATAAACCCAATGTGGTGTACAACCGCATTTCCAGCGCGAAGAACGCCCTGGTGAGCCCGGCTGAATATGCGCAGGACTACTATATCCAGCAGGAAGACGCCCGCGCCAACCGGCCGGCCATCGCCCAGATATATGACGCGTATGCCAAGCGCTGTTTCCGGAATGGCGCGATGGATTTCGACGACCTGCTTATCAAAATGTATGAGTTGCTGAAGTATTTTCCCGAAGCGCTGCACAAATACCAGCACAAGTTTAAGTACATTCTTATCGACGAGTACCAGGATACCAACCCCGCCCAGTACGAGATCATCAAACTGCTGGGGGCGGCACACGAAAACGTATGCGTGGTAGGCGACGATGCGCAGAGCATTTATTCCTTTCGCGGCGCCACCATCCAGAATATCTTACAGTTTCAGAAAGACTATGAAGACGTTAAGGTAATCAAGCTGGAACAGAATTACCGCAGCACGCAGAATATCCTGAACGTGGCGAACGAGGTGATCAGCAACAATAAAAACCAGATCCCGAAAGAGCTGTGGACGGAAAATGCCGAAGGGGAGAAGATCAGGCTGGTGCGCACGATTTCCGACAACGAAGAAGGGAAATTTGTAGCCGATACCATACAGGAGCAAAAGCTGCGCAATCATTTTTCCAACCGTGATTTTGCGATATTATACCGTACCAATGCACAAAGCCGCGCCTTTGAAGAAAGCCTGCGCCGGATGGGCATCGCTTATACGATGTACGGGGGTATCTCATTCTATGCCCGCAAGGAGATCAAAGATTTTGTGGCTTACCTGCGCGTGATCGTGAATACACGCGATGAAGAGTCGCTGAAGCGTATCATTAATTACCCGGTGCGCGGCATTGGCAAAACCACGATCGACAAGCTGTTGCTGACCGCCAACAACAATAACGTCGGCATGTGGGAAGTGATGGAAAACGCAGCAGGAGCAGGTTTCAGGGCGGGTACGCTGGAAGCGATCGAGAACTTCGTCACTTTTATCAAGAGTTGCCAGAGCATGCTGCAGGGGAAGAATGCCTACGAAGTGGCTTTTCATGTCGGAAAACAGACGAACATCGTAAAAGAATTGTTCAACGATAAAACCACTGAAGGGCTGCAGCGCTATGAAAACATACAGGAGTTGCTGAACAGCATCAAAGAGTTTACCGAAACACCCAGCAATGACGAAGGCGAAGTGGGCGATAAAACACTGGGCGCTTACCTGCAGCAGATCACCCTGCTTACCGATGCCGACGAAAAAGATCCCCATGCCGATACGGTTAAGCTAATGACCATTCACGCTGCCAAAGGGCTGGAGTTCCCGGTGGTTTTCGCCGCAGGCCTGGAAGAAATGCTCTTCCCCAATGCGATGAGCATCAATACCCGCGAAGAGCTGGAAGAAGAGCGGCGTTTGTTTTATGTGGTCATCACCCGCGCCAAGAAGAAGTTGTGGATCACCTATGCCAATACCCGCTACAAATTCGGTCAGCTCGTGCAGAACGAGCCCAGCCGCTTCATCGAAGAAATTCCCGCGCAATACATGGACCGGAGTTTTGCGGGTGGCGGATTGCGCAACCAGGGCGCCGGTTATACCCAGGGCTCGGCTTTCGATCGCATGCGCGGATTCGGTGCGGCCGAGCAGGCGGAAAAAATGTATGGCGCGCCGCCCGCGCGCCGGAAAGATGCGCCGCCCGCTTACCTGCCGCCGAAAACGGCTCCCAAGGTGGTAGAACACCAGCCCTCGCCCGGTTTTGTACCCAGCGATACCAGCAACCTGCAGGCGGGGCAGAAGGTGGAGCACCAGAAATTCGGTTTCGGTACGGTCGCGAAAATGGAAGGCAGCAGTCACAACCCCGTGGCAACGGTATTGTTCGAGCACAATGGCGAGAAAAAAATTATGCTGAATTATGCAAAGCTCCGTATTGTTGAATAGTGCCATTAGTAAACTGCTGGTTGTCGTGGCCTTACTGGCGTTCCCGGTGGTATTGACGGCGCAGTCGAACGCACGTGAGGCCAACCTGCTGCTGGATGCAGAGCAGATGCAGTATAAGAAATTCCTCGAATCGAGTGTCATCGACCCCGTATACAAAACGCAACTGGAAAGATTTTCTTCGGTGGTCACCGACAGCCTGCAGGAGGCTTTCAACAGCAAACCGGGTGC